>JAUNCV010000174.1 GCA_030526445.1 Bacteroidales bacterium
TGAATAATGCAGGAGGAACCAATAACATTGATCCTGCATTTTGGAATGGATTCAATCCTTAATAAAAAAAAGTGTGTCCTAAGTCTATACGACCCGGACACACTTTTTTATATAAAAGAGAATTCGATTAAAGACGTCTCAATGTAGCGATTGTCTCAATAGGATTCTCGCTCTTAAACACATTGCTACCAGCAACGAGTACTGTAGCACCAGCCTCGCTAATTTGCTTACCAGTCTCAGGATTGATGCCTCCATCGACCTCAATGATAGCATGCGCATTGTGAGCTTTTATCATCTGCTGAGTTCGACGTACCTTATCAATCATCGAAGGAATGAACTTCTGACCTCCAAAGCCAGGATTAACCGTCATAATCAACACCAGATCAACATCTGCAATTACCTCTTCAAGCGTAGAGATAGAGGTACCAGGATTAAGCGCCACACCTGCGAGCATGCCAGCCTCGTGGATAAGCTGAATGGTGCGATGCAAATGCGGACACGCTTCTTGATGCACAGTCATCATGCGAGCACCAAGTGAGGCAACTTTACCTATCCAGCGTTCGGGTGAAACCACCATCATGTGCACATCCATAGGCTTGGTGGTCAGTTTTGAAACCGCAGCCATGACTGGGAATCCGAATGAGATATTGGGCACAAACTCGCCATCCATCACATCGAAATGCAACCAATCGGCTTCACTTCTGTTTACCATCTCAATATCCTGACCAAGTCGCAGGAAATCGGCACTAAGTATAGAGGGAGCTATCTGTAGCATATTATATTTATTAATTGTACTGTTTTAGAATAATGCTTTATCACTCACGATCTTCGAACCACAACTTACTGGTCTTTGGGCGGCTGAGCGCATAGACAATGAGACCAACACCAGCCACGATGAACGGAATGCTCAAAAGTTGACCCATATCAAGAATCATATCCTGCTCAAACTCTTCCTGTACGTTCTTTACAAACTCTATGAGGAAACGACTACCGAATACACCCGTAAAGAAGATTCCTAACAACAAACCAGGACGCTTGCCAGCATCGAAGCGCTTATAGAGCCAATAGTTAATAACAAAGACAAGCATATAACACAATGCCTCGTATAACTGGGTTGGGTGCGAAGGCTCTGTGAAGATAGGCTGTCCGCCAGCTTCATAAGAGTGAATGTTACGGATGAAACGGAATGCCCAAGGCAAATCGGTTGGATGACCATAAATCTCATGATTAAACAGATTACCGATGCGGATGAGCGCAGCCACAGGAGCCACAGCAATGCCTAAACGATCGAGTACAAAGAGCGCACTGATCTTATCACGCCATGCATATATGAGTACACCAATAAACACACCCAAGGTACCACCATGACTGGCCAAACCACCCTTCCACGTCTGCAGAATCTCAATAGGATGTGCCAAATAATGCTGCGGATCATAAAAAAAACAATGACCCAAACGAGCACCCACAATAGTACCCACAAAGCAGTAAATAAACAAAGTGTAAACACGCTCTGGATCTTTGCCATCAAGCTTATAGAAAGTCTCCATTAACTTGACACCAATAGCAAAGCCAACGATAAACATCAGCGCATACCAACGCAAGGCAAAATTGCCGATATGAAATATAACGGGATCGGCCGTCCAAGTGATAAATTCAAGCATTTCTGTAGATAAAAAATAGGTTATCGGGTGCAAAGATACATTAAAAGAATGGCTTTGCAAAGGATTTGGCCGTATTTATTTGGCTATAAAGGGAAATTGAGCTATCTTTACCCGCACAATCGAACAAAATATGACACTCTACGAACTAAATCATCAGGTAGCAAGAGCTTTGACCCGCTCTTTTCCATCACCCATCTGGGTACAGGCCGAAATATCAGAACTCAGACAAGCGGCCAACGGTCACTGCTATATGGAGCTGATTGAGAAAGCCGAAAACACAGGGCAACTTGTGGCTAAGGCTCGTGCCATGATTTGGGCAAACAAATGGTATGCTCTAAGCAACTTATTTGAACAAACTACTGGGCAACGCCTTAGCAATGGACTGAAAGTACTCGTCGAAGTACAAGTTCAGATGCACGAAGCTTTTGGATATTCGCTCGTGATTCACAACATTGACCCATCATTCACTTTGGGCGAAATGGAGCGCAGGAAACGTGAAATCATTCAACGTCTGACCGAAGAAGGCATGATTGACATGAACCGCTCACTTCCCTTCCCTACGCTTCCACAACGCATTGCCGTGATAAGCGCAGAAGGAGCTGCAGGCTACGGAGATTTCTGTCATCAACTCACAAACAACGAGTGGGGAATGCATTTCTACATAAAACTCTTTCCCGCAGCTATGCAAGGCGACCAAACCGAAGCATCAGTCATTCATGCACTCGATAGAATTGCGCAATATCAAGAACTATTCGATGTGGTAGTCATCATCCGCGGAGGTGGCTCTGTTTCCGATCTTTCTGCTTTCGACAGTTATGCACTTGGTGCCAATATAGCAAATTTCCCATTGCCCGTTATCACTGGCATCGGTCACGAACGAGATCACTCCGTCTGCGATGTGGTAGCTCACACTTCTGTCAAAACGCCCACTGCTGCTGCAGCTCTATTGATCGATACCCTCTGCGAGCAGATGAGCAAGCTTCTCGACCTCGAGCAACGACTGATCAATGCCAACGAAAGCCGCATGGAGCGTGAAAAGATGCGACTGGAACGTCTCACCAACGGAGTGCGAAACACGCACATTATCTTACAACAGCAGATTGGCAGACTCGACATCATGCTCGAACGCATCAGCATGAACGCGCGTCAACGCGTAGCATCAGAGCAGCAACGTCTCTCCTATATGGAGCGAACTGTGCAGATGGCACAACCTGACAACATCCTGAAGCGCGGTTTCAGCATAGCACGTTATAATGGACACGCCATCAAAAATGCCAAAGATGTGCCCATTGGTGCAGAAATAGAGATAGAAACAAGCAAAGGAAAAATTGCAGCTAAGAAAATATAACCACCCAGGTTTTTACTTAAAGGAACCAAGGTATTATCAACAAAAAACCCGGCCATTACTGGTCGGGTTTTCATTTATCATATTTCAACTAAGAAATCAGAGAGCAGCAACTGCCTCAGCATACTTAGCGAACTCAGCGTCCTTCTGTGCCATAGCCTTGAAAGCAGCGTCCTTCTGAACAGCCTCCTTGAGGTTGCTTGAAACAGCAGCAGCATTGTTGGTGCGAGCAGCAACAACAGCCTGGAGATAGCTGTTCATAGCGTCCTTATCAGCAACAGCCTTGAGGGTTGCAAGAGCGTCATTGTACTTGCCAGCGCAGATCTGAGCAACAGCCTTGTTGTTGCAAGCAGCAGCACCGAAGTAGTCGATAGCCTGAGCATACTTACCCTGGTTGGTGAGGAGGGTACCCATAGCCTGACCATACTCAGCGCAAGAACCAGCCTTGCCAAGGTACTCCTCAGCAGGAACCAAGTGACCACCCTTGAGGGCTACGAGACCAAGGTTCATGTTAGCCTGAGCGTTGTTAGGATCCTTAGCGATGATCTTGTTCCAGATCTTCTCTGCCTCATCATACTTGCCCTGCTTCCAGTAAATGGTAGCGATGTTGTTGAGGGCACGCATATCCTCTGGGAAACGCTTAGCAGCTACGTTGAGAACACCGAGCTTGTCAGCATCGTTGTTCTGAAGAGCAGCAGCATAGAGAACCTCCTCGAGAGTGAGGCTGTCAGCATTGTTCTTAAGAAGATCAAGGATCTCCTCGTCAGTGTGACCGATGTTCTTTACAGTAGCGGTAACCTTAGAGTAACGGAGCTGTGGAAGGATCTCGTCAGCGAGCTCCTTGTATGCAGCAGAAAGGTTACGGATCTCACGCTCGCGAGCATCTGGGTCGCTAATGCGTGAAAGCACATTGAGAACGAGCTGCTTGTCCTGGATTGAAGAAGCTGCTACGAGTTCCTGGAAGCCCTCCCAATCCTCAGCAATCTGCTCTGGGGTGATCTCACCAGCCATCTTAGCCTTCTTGAGGAACTTCTGGAGGTAAGACTTAGAAGCCTTCTCACGACCAGCAGCAAGACGCTCGTTGAGCTTTACTGCACCTTCAGGAGAAGCGGTAGAAACCATATCGAGGCCCTCGAATACGCGACGCTCCTCGTTCTTGGTTGCCTTAACTACCTCCTCGAGGTTCTTCATCTCGTCCTTCTTGGTCTCAGAGTTGCGAAGGTTGGT
>JAUNCV010000175.1 GCA_030526445.1 Bacteroidales bacterium
TGTTCCCTGCAGAGTTCTATCATACGTTTTGCACCCGAACCCCATTTCTCAAGGAAGGTAGTCAGGTACAAAACTTGTGCAATTAGTTTGTTGTAAGGGTAGGACTCATGTGGCTGCTTGATGTTGTCGGCATTGAGCTGCGGAGGAAACTTGCCAGGGTTTACTATCTCGACCCTATCGTCGTAGATAGCCAGACTCACACTTCCGTTGGTTCGCTCATACTGACGATGACAGAGCGCATTGGTCAATGCCTCGCGAAGAGCCTCGACTGGTATCTCAAGCTTCTCCTCACGAAGCACACCCTTCACCTCACCACTCAGTCGTAGATTCCGGAACAGGAACGCCATTCCGGCACCATGCAGCTTAAAGAAGTTGCCTGTCTCCATCTTATTGTCGATGAACACCATTTTGTCCTGCCCTCTGAAATAGCCCATTTTGAGCTCCATCTCAGGGTAATAGTTCTCCGTTTCCTTTGCGAACAGCATGACGGCAGCATTCGTAGGTTTCCCATCTTTGAGGAGTTTGAGCTTTGCCAGCATGTCTGGGATAGTCTCAGATTCAGCCTCTGGGTTCAATCGTCCGTTTCTAACACCCATGGCCACGGCAGTTCGAATGGCCTTCTCGTCAAGGTCATCGATGGTTACGTTGTCGGCAACCATGTTGTCCCAGCGGAACTTCTCTGCGTCTCTCTGTCGCAAACGATCCTCATACATCTGCTGTGGCATTAGCATCGTAGTGCTCTCCAGTTTGTAGTATGGTCGGCCATCATAGACGTAGGGAGCATCGCTAAAGAGGTTCTTGTCGGCATGAAGCACCACCACCTGGTTGCCTTCAGTATCTTTGATTGTTATGAGTTAAATCATTTGATGCCAGTAGTTTGATGCATATCCGACTATTCGACCTAGCGGCCTTTGGCCGCAAAGGTACACTAATTTTTTAAATATTCTTTGTTTCGGACGAAAATAATGATAAAAAAGTGTGGAATTTGACTTTTTGTGCTCTTTATTTGTTATTGTTGAACACGAATTGCTCGGAAATATTGGCAAGGTGAGGTGGACAGGGCACTCTTCCCCGATGACCCCTGCTTTGGATTATCATAACCTTGAGGGCGATGTGCACAATGGTTCGGAGGCGATGAACATCTATCCGGAGATTCAGTATATGAGCCCGGAGGAGCAGGAGAAGGCGCGCCAGTCTCTGCTCAAATATTGTGAGCTCGATACCTATGCCATGGTGAAGGTGTGGGAGAAGCTGAAAGAACAAGCAAGATGCTAAGGAAAAGAGTAAAGCTCTGGAGCGGTGAGGCCCCAGAGCTTTATGTTTAATATATCTCAAATAAAGTGGATTTGCGGGAGATTGAAAATAGATTATAAATTCTTAAGGTCGAAGTACATTAAGCGGGTATGAATGAATTCTCCTTCGGGTATGTGGTAGTATTCTCGTTCTTCATCTTCGGTTTTGTGAAGAAACTTGAAACCATTTTGTTCATAGAAGTGAAGTGTCCTGGGATGGTTGTGTGCATCGACAACCAAGAATCTACATCCGGTCTTATTGTTTTCGTCGGTAAACCAGTCCTTGAGGATATCAAGAATTTGGGTGCCTACAAAGCGTCCTCCTCCTTGGAATAACTCATTGACTCCTAATCGACCAATGAGAACTGCTGGATAGCTACGCCCTCGTTTCGCATTGTTGATGTGGCGATTTAGTCTATTGGTCGTAGAACGTTCTAAGTAGGTAGTCTTAATACTGTCGTTGGAAAGAGTGAAAAGACCGACTATTCTATATGGCAATTCTTTTGTAATTATGAAGTAACACTCTCTTTCACTCTGAAAAGAATTGAAGTTGGAATTCTCGAGAGCTTTCAAGGAATGCTTTTAATCTGGCCTTTCGTTCTGGTGAGAGTTTGGGCGTAGGTCTTTTTGAGTTTTCCTCTGCCTCCATTACAAAACGTTCGGCTGCTTTGCCTGTAAGTACAGGAATAGATTTTATTGCTATTGCCATAAGCTTTGTTCAAATGAATATAATTTTTTGTTCGGCCTAGCGGCCTTTGGCCGCAAAGGTACACTATTTTTTTGAATATTCTTTGTTTCGGACAAAAATAATGATAAAAAAGTGAGGAATTTGACTTTTTGTGCTCTTTATTTGTTATTGTTGAACACGAATTGCTCGGATGTATTGGCAAGGCGAGGAGGACAGGGCACTCGTCCTTGCTGTAGTTTTTGGCGCAAAAAGAATGATGTTGGGCCTTATGCTATTATAAATATAAGAATTATGCTCCATTATTTTGGAGTGTATGAGATTCTTCCTATCTTTGCAGCGAAAATAAAATAAACTATAGTTATGGAGAAAAAGTATTTGATAACAGCGGCTCTTTCGGCCTCTATGCTGATGGCTGCTTGCGGCGGAAAGAAGGAGGCTGCGGTGCGCAATGAGGCGGAGGTGAAAACAACGCCGACGGTGGAAATCTGGTTGAGCGACCCTGCTGTGCTGGCCGATGCCGCTACACAGACCTATTATATGACGGGCACCAGCGGCAGGCAGTGGCGAAGCAAGGACCTGAAGAACTGGGAGGGTCCTTTTGATGTGATTGACCCAGACACAACCTCGTGGATGGGTGCTAAGCCTATGGTGTGGGCTGCTGAGCCCTTTAAGATTGATGGCAAATATTATTACTTTGGCACCTTTACGAATGAGAAGAGTATTATTGCCGAAAATCACAATGGCAAGATTCCTCGCCGCTCGTGCCACATTCTGGTTGCCGATAGCCCTGAGGGCCCATTCCGCCCTATCGGAAATGAGCTCTATGTGAGTGATAAGGTGCCTACGCTCGATGCTACCTATTTCTGTGATACCGATGGCAAGAAGTATCTGCTCTATTGCGAAGAGTGGCTTATCAACGACAATGGCACCGTCGAAGCCGTGGAGCTGAAGGATGATCTCAGCGGGCTGAAGGGTGAGCCACAGGTGCTGTTCCGTGCTTCGGATGCCCCATGGAACCTCAAGGAGGATGGCAAGACGCACGATGCGGTGACCGATGGTCCATTCTGTTTCCGTACTGGCACGGGCCGTCTGGGCATTTTCTGGACGAGCTGGAAGCAGGGTGTTTACACTACGGGTGTGGCCTATTCGGCTTCGGGCAAGATGGAGGGCCCTTGGGTGCAAGAGGCTGAACCTATTCTGCCACCAGACTTCGGTCATGCCATGCTATTTCAGGACCTGCAGGGCAAATGGATGATGTCAGTGCACCACACGAAGAGCATTGAAGGAGGCCGTATGGAGCGTCATCCATACTTCTTCGATGTTGACCTTTCGGGCGATAAACTGGTGGTTGTATTGCCATAAGGATAAGAATAAATAAAGCTCTGGAGCGAAAGCCCCGGAGCTTTATTTTTATAATCCCGCTACTTTGTGGAAGATGAGGTCCTGGCTATCACCCGACGTGAAGCGAGTGAGGATGAGCAGGGTGTCGGAACAAGGATGAGCAGGGGAGAGGGAGAACTGTTCGATAGTCTCGCTTCCCTGATAGATGACGAACCGTTCGGCCAAATCGTAGCGATAGAGTGCATGATGGAAGAGGAAGGCATAGGTGCCCTGGCCCGAAGATGGATGGCCCGCAGAGGCTGTGTTGAGGTGCCAGCTGATGCTTTGTCCATCGCCACAGAATGTGAGTGTATCGTGACCTTCGGTGACAAACACGCCACGATGAGGCGCCGGTTCTGGACTCTGTGCGCTTGGCGGATTGTTGGAGTGCACCGAACAACCCACCAGGCACACGGCTGAAAGTGCCGTGAGAGGCAAGAGGGAGAAAAGAGGTTGCATATTATATCAAAGCAAATCGTTGATTGAAGGGATGCTGTGGCCGATCTTCTCGATAGCCTCTGGGATAGACAAGCCGAATGCCGACTGGAGGGCATCGCGAGCCTGCTGCAAGTTAATCTCGTTATTGACGGCCTTTTTCAAGATTTCGTTCATCTCAATAAGCTTGCTTGCATTAGGGTTCTTGCCTGCAGCTAAAGCGGCCTTGATACGAGGCAAGAGGATTCGCTCGAACTGTTTAGTTTCTTGGCGGATACCCTCTTTGATAAGGCTTTCGCCATAGCCAAAGATGTGAACAGCTTCTTCCTCGAATCCATGCTCAAGCAGCAGAAGAGCGTTGGCTTGAGCTTTCTCTGCTTGCCCAAAGAACTCCTTGCATTTGTAGATAAAGACCTCAGAGATTTTCTTGGC
>JAUNCV010000176.1 GCA_030526445.1 Bacteroidales bacterium
GCCTACACACATCCAATCCCTCTGGGATTGCGCCGCCTCTCCCACTAATTCCCCCTACTTTTTTCCACTGAGCTCTAACCACTCCCACAAAGATTCCATTGAGCCTGGTAGGCCCAAATGGATTTCGAAGGGGTGGTTCTTTTCATCCGTTACTTCATCCTCTTCCCCCTCGTCGGGCGACAACCGCCGTTTTTTAATGAAAAGATACTCCATCATTTCTCGCTCGTAGGTAGACAATTCGTGCCAGTGAAACACCCTGTAGGTGTCGTCGCCGCGTTCCCAGTCGTGCACAAGGTTGCTCTCAAACCCCAATTCGCCATCTTCTTCAATCATGATGTAGCGCAACTCGTTATACCCGATGCCAGGCCGCACGAACCCCTTCAGTTCGCACACGTCCACATCCTCACCAGTTCGCTCAATATGCGCCTTAATCACATCCTTCAGAGCCTCATATAGTTCCAAATCGTCGTTCATATATTATTTTCCAAATCTTATCCCAATTATTCTTCATTCACGAGTTCGTCAATCCATGCAAATTGGGCGTCGTAGCGTTGAGTTTTATCAGTGTATTTCTTCTTGTTGCAATCCACGTGCGCAGTGTCTATCGGGGTGCTCATATCGGCGGTGAGCAGCACGTAGAGAAATTGTGCCAAGTCGGGTGTTCCATCGGAATGAGTTGGATTCTTGGGCGACATATAGTATTCTTCTGGCACTGTGGTTTTTGCCAAAATCTTGCAGTCGTCCACTATCGCAAACATTTTCTGTTTTGTCTTATCCCATGTGTGAAACAGCACATATCCTATGCTCGAAAGGTTGTTGATAATTTCCATGCCACGGCCGTGGTATTTGATACCCACAGCCACTTTGCCCGATTCTGCGAAGTTCTTCGAGCGGGTTGCATAATTTTCCATCATCACCATCAGCACGCCACGCTTGGCCGATTTCGCACCGCCCAGCACTGCCACTGGCTTGGGCAATTTTGGGCGAGGGTCTTCGCTAAGACCACATCTCACAATGTTGAACGAATCTTCAAGTTGGGCGAGCAATGCTTGGTTTTCCTGTTCAAATTCCTCGCGGTTGTCGAGCGCCAAGGCTATGATGCCTTTGTCGTCGTAGGGTGCAAACACCTTTCCCAGCACGTCGCGGAAATGTGTTTCGATATATTCTCTGGCATCTACACTCGGTTTTGCACGCATCGCAAAGAAATTGTAGCGGTTTGCCAACTCGTCACGTATCTTGTCACGGAATATGTTGCGCACCTTTTGCTTCCAGTTTTTCTTTTGAATCGCATTGTTTCGGGCGTAGAGCGACACCACATAGAGGAAATTCACATCATAGTGGGTGATGAGCAAGGTGTCGCGGTCGAAAAGGCGATTCTTGAACTGGCGTGAAACGTGGGTTTTTGCCGAGCGTTTGGTTTCGTCGATGTTGTCGTCGTAGCGTAAATCGTCGGGGATGGTGGCACTGATGAAGAAGTTGGGAATCACATTGTAGCCCTCAGTGAGTTCGTCGCGCAGACAGAAATCGGTTTCTTTTGGTTTCTCGTCGCTCTCCCCGAAAAATAGATTCAAATTCCACTGTATCACATTCCTGGCATAGGTGTATTGCTTTGCAATGGATGTAGGGCCTACTTCGTTTTTCTGCTTGTAGTATTTGCTGTCGCCTATGTAGTACACCTGTTTGTCGGGCTCTACCGTGGTGAGGCTATTCCACAGGAACATGTGGTCGACCTCCTTGCCGTCGTTTTGCTTTTTGTTGAGGCGGTCGGGGAATGAGTTGTCGCCCACCAGTTCGTCAATGATGGCCTCGAATACGATATTAAAATTCTTTACAAGCAGGAATTCATTCACTTGCGAGTTCATTCTCACTTGCTTCGATTGCTCAAAGAATGCGAAACACAATTCCCACAACTGAAGAGCCTTGTCGCTGAAGTATTTGTATTTGATTTGACGCAGACGGCGCACGCCGAATCCCTTATTCAAATAGCGGTCGAATCGCTTGCCTGTAATCAATTCGTAGTTCACATTGAGGCTCACGGGAAATCCGTAATACTCGCGCAGGTAGTTGAGGATTGAATAGAAGATCACAAGCAGTTCTTCATCGAAGTTGATGTAGCGCTTCTTGGTCACTGGGTTGATGTACACCGGTTCGCCATCTTGCACAATGGCCTGCGACGATGTGATGGTTTTGCTCCAGTTGATTTTGTTGAAACCGCTGTGGGCATTTTTCAGAATGAACATGAACCAATCCTGGTTCTGGCGGTTGAAGTCCAGAAGGGCGAGAAGTATGTCGAGGAAGGTGTTGCTCAGTCGGCGACGTCCACGCCCCACCTTTATGAGTTTCTGATGCCTCACGATGGTGTGGTCTTTGCCCTGGGCTATGCAGTTGCTCAAATAAACCGAGATGGCACGGTATATCCACACCGAAAGGCCGTAGATAAATTTGCTTTCGTTGGCTGAAAGAGGATTCGACTTGGTGAGGTCTACAATTTTTTCGGGTTCGTATTTGCCAAACACCTTGTTGTTCTGGTCGAGTATCACCTTTGGCAACACAAAGACGCACTCCTGACGCTCAGCGTGGTAGAAGTAGCCAACATAATTTATGCTGGCCACACCATCAACCACGTCGAGTTCATCGATATTCGGGAACAATTCCTTGACGAGGTCAAAGGGATAGCGATGTTCCTCAATCAGCAGTTTCATCTTCGGTTTCTTCGGCTGTTTCCTCTGAATCTACTTTGCCTATCACATTGGTAATGAAACGCTCCACTCTTCTTTCATCGGCCTTTCCGAATTCATCGAAATACGATGCAAAGGTCATGGCTGTGCCATGCTCGTCTTTAAAGAAATCTTCTTCGAAACCGAAGTCCTTAAACACGTCGTTGTAGAGGTAGAAAATCACTTTCGACAGGAAAGCATCGGCAGTGATGATGTGCTTGCCATCTTCTTCTTTTGCCTTGGCAAAGAAGTAGCCGAGTTTCTTGTCTTCTTGTTGAATCTCACCGCCTTCAATCTTGCTATTGATGGCACAAATGAATTCCCACCAGTCGTATTCGTTGCCGTTGGCCTTGATTACCCAATTTTGGTTAGCATCAGAAATGGGCATATACTGCCAGTCCCAGCGACGCTTGAAAGCGGAGTCGATAGGGAATAGGCTTTGGTCAGAGGTGTTCATTGTTGCCCAAATGAAAAGATTGTTAGGCAACAGGAGAATATCACCCCGCAGAACCTCACCTACAACATCACGGCCGTTGTAGAGATTGTTGATACTGCTCGCTTGCTCTATGCTTAGTTTTTCAAAAGATTTTGCCAATTGGCGTTTCATGTCGGCATCAGCCTTGATAGGATAATCAGAGAAACCGGCATCATTGCGGTCAAGCAATTGGAATAAGTCACCAAATATTTGTGCGCAGTTGCCTCTGTTGATTTCTTCTATTACGAGAAACTGTTTCTTGGGAGCATCAGCCCCTGCAGCAGCATATTTCTCCCACGCTCCTACATATGCCTGAAGGAACGATTGGGAAACAAATTCATAAATAATCTTCGATTCCTTTCGCTTTTCTCCTTCTTCATCCTCCACAGGAACGGCCTTCGTTCCGATAACAGTCATCACAGTTTCTTCTATGGTTGTGGGTTTATAAGCCCCCACAAAAGAAGAGTAGTCACTGTCGGGATGGAAAGTTGTGCGAATTACATCCTCGCCTTTTGTCTCTTGGTTGATAGTATAAGACTTGCCAGTACCAGGAGCACCATAGAAAATTTGTTGATAAGGCATTGAGCATGGCTCTAAGTCAGAATCCATTTCATCTATCTCTAATGATGTCTCTTCTTCATCCTCAAATTTGAATTCGTTATTGAGTATCTTGGTTTGAAACCTAAGTGTTATGTCGTTATTTTCATCAACAATGAATTTAAGAATGGTTTTATCTGCAACAAAAAAATGGCGAATAGAAAAACCATGATGTTCTAAACCGTAAAGGTATCGTCTTCCTCCTGTTGTAGAAGAAAGATATGGTCCTGAATAAGAAGCAACATCTTTATTTCCAAAAAAGTTATTTATCATAGTTAGTAGGCGTGTTGCTTCGTCGCATATGTTTTCGTGCTTAATCTTTTTGCCTCCTTTGTTTGAATATAGAGGCAAAAAAGAAATAATCTCAGCCATTGCTTTTGCGCAGTCTTCTTTATAAATATAGAACGAGAAATTTC
>JAUNCV010000007.1 GCA_030526445.1 Bacteroidales bacterium
TACTGGTGGCCAAGACCATCATTTATATGCTTAAAATCATCAAGGTCAATAAACTGCAGATCCATCTCCTTGGCAAGGGCTTTGCCGAGGGTAGTTTTGCCGGCACCCATATAGCCTATAAGAAAAATACGCTTCATATCTTTACTATTTTGCGCGCAAATATACGCCTTTATTTTATAATATTCAAAAAAGTTGCAGAGTTTGTGCATTTTTCCGACAAAAATGTGTATCTTTGCAGCATAACTCATCAAATAATGAAAGCAAACAAATATTATGTAGTTTGGAAAGGTTTTGCCCCGGGCGTTTATGACTCGTGGGAGGAGGCCGAAATCCAAGTATCAGGTTACCCTGATGCACAATATAAGGCATTCAAATCGCAAGAAGCTGCCATAGAAGCGTTTCGCGAAGGCTATGATCGTGACGGCCTTATACAGGAGGTGCAGCGTCAAGTAAAACAGATGCAGGAAGAAGGTGCAAAAATTGAATGGAAAGAACAACCTCAAACGAAGAGAAACTTGAAACCTATTGGCATAAGAAATGTAAAGGTCTCGAACGAAGTGTCAATTACAGCATCATACATCCAGGATGCTCTTGCTGTTGACGCTGCCTGTTCGGGTAACCCTGGACCTATGGAATACCGTGGCGTTATTGTGCGAACTGGTCAGGAAATCTTCCGCGTAGGACCTTTGCAGGGAGGGACAAATAACATTGGTGAGTTTTTGGCCATTGTTCATGGCCTAGCTTTGCAAGAACAACAAGGCACCCAACTGCCGCTATATAGTGATTCGGTTAACGCACAGTTATGGATACGCAACGGCAAATGCAAAACAACGCTCAAGCCAAATGAAGAAAATGCGACCATTTTTGACATGATAAATCGCGCCGAACGTTGGCTCGCTACGCATACTTTCCGTTTGCCAATTTATAAGTGGGATACTAAAAAATGGGGAGAGATCCCCGCAGATTTTGGAAGAAAATGAAAATCTTTTGCGTAGGCATGAACTATGCCAATCATAACAAGGAGCTTAATCACAAGATTGGCGAAATCGAGGGAATCAACATTCCAAGCTCAGCACTATCATCGGCTCCTACTATCTTTCTGAAACCCGAAACAGCACTTGCTCGCAACGACTGGCCTGTATTTGTTCCCGACTTTACCGAGGAATTTGAATACGAAACCGAACTCGTTGTGCGAATCAATCGTTTGGGCAAAAGCATTCCAGAGCGCTTTGCTCATCGTTACTATGAAGAGATTACTTTGGGCATCGACTTCACAGCACGCGATCTTCAGCGACAGCTCAAGGCCAAGGGGCTTCCATGGGATATTTCAAAGGGCTTTGACAGCAGTGCTTTCTGTGGTGAATTTATCAAATTGGGCAATAGAAACATTCAGGATTTGCATTTCGAAATGCAACTCAACGGTGAAACCCGTCAGATTGGTTACACAGGCGACATGCTACATACCGTTGATCAGATCATTGCCCACATATCACGTTTCTACATTCTTAAGACTGGCGACCTCATCTTCACTGGTACGCCTGCAGGAGTTGGCAAACTCAAGGAGGGCGACATTATTACTGGATCGCTCGAAGGTCAGCAAATTCTGAAATGTTTGCTAAAATAAAAAAAATTGCAAAAAGAGATAACAATAAATGCTAAATAAAAAAGAGACTTCTGTTTGAAGCCTCTTTTTTATTACGTATTGTCAGCCACCATTATGCATCAATCTGAGCATAAGTAGCGTTGGTCTCAATAAATTCTCGGCGTGGAGCCACATCTTCGCCCATAAGGAGAGAGAATGTCTGGTCGGCCGAAATAGCATCTTCAATATTGACACGCTTCAAGCGGCGATGCTCAGGATCCATAGTAGTATCCCAAAGCTGCTCGTTATTCATCTCACCGAGACCTTTGTATCGCTGTACCTTAATCTTGTCCTCTTTACCCTGACCATAAGCCTGGAAGAAAGCGCGCTGTTCTGCATCGTCCCAGCAATATTCCTCAACCTTACCAATAGAGCACTTATAGAGAGGAGCCTGTGCAATATAAACATAACCGCCCTCAATAAGCGGACGCATATAGCGGAAGAAGAGGGTCAAAATCAAAGTTGCAATGTGGGCACCATCCACATCGGCATCGGTCATGATGATTACCTTGTGATAGCGAAGATTCGAAATATCGAGAGTCTTATCCTCGCGCAAGTTCACACGGAAAGCGCGGAACATGTTCTGGATCTCCTCAGAATCGAGCATCTTATGGATGAGTACTTTCTCCACATTCAGAATCTTACCACGAAGTGGAAGGATTGCCTGGAATCGACGATCGCGACCAGTTTTTGCTGTACCACCTGCCGAGTCACCCTCGACAAGGAAGATTTCGCACTCCTCTGGATTTTTGCTTGAACAATCAGCCAGTTTACCAGGAAGACCGCCACCAGTCAATCGACTCTTGCTCTGTACCTTTTCGCGCGCCTGACGAGCTGCAATTCGAGCCTGAGCTGCCAGAACAACCTTCTCAATAATGAGATGTGCCTGATCAGGATGCTCTTCAAGATAGTTATCCATAGCGGTACGCACTGCCTTATTCACAGCAGGACGAACCTCAATGTTACCAAGCTTGGTCTTTGTCTGGCCCTCGAACTGAGGCTCAGCCACCTTCACACTCACAACTGCCGAAAGGCCTTCCTTAAAGTCTTCTGCCTTAACTTCGACCTTCGCTTTCTCAAACATCTTCTCGCGATTACCATACTCCTTGAGTGCTGCACCCAACGCATTACGGAAACCATCGAGGTGAGTACCACCTTCGTGTGTATTGATGTTGTTTACAAACGAATAGATATTATCGCTATAACCGGTGTTATAGGTAAGCGCCACCTCAACAGGTACACCATCACTTTCGGTCACAAGGTGAATAATATCCTGAATAAGTGGAGTACGGCTTTCGTCCATCCACTTAACGAATTCCTTCAAGCCCTCAGTTGAATAAAAGGTCTGACTATGTGGCTTACCATCGGCCTGAAGATGCTCTGGACGCTCGTCGGTCAAAGTTAAGTGAATACCGGTATTCAAGTAGCAGAGATCACGAAGACGATCTGCCAAGCGATCCCACTCATAGACAGTCTCGGTAAAAATCGAAGCATCTGGGTGGAAAATGATCGTGGTACCAGTATCTTCAGCATCTCCAATAATCTCAACAGGAGTCAATGGCTTACCAAAAGCATAATCCTGACGATAAATATGACCCTGACGATGAACAATAGCTGTAAACTGATCAGAGAGAGCGTTCACACAGCTTACGCCTACACCATGCAAACCGCCCGACACCTTGTAAGTATTCTTATCGAACTTACCACCGGCATGAAGCACCGTCATAACCACCTCAAGGGCAGAGCGGTTCTCTTTCTTGTGCATATCAACAGGAATACCGCGTCCATTATCCTCAACCTTGATTGAATTATCAGGAAGAATAGTAACCTTGACGTCATTACAGTAACCTGCAAGAGCTTCGTCAATACAGTTATCAACAACCTCACTTACGAGGTGGTGGAGACCCTTGATACTGGTGTCGCCAATATACATGGCCGGACGCTTACGAACTGCCTCAAGGCCCTCGAGCACTTGAATATGACTGGCGTCGTAGTTATTTTGAATTTCTGGCATATAGAATTTTTTGTATGTTGCGATACATTATTTAATACACGCGCACACGCGCGCGCATAGATAATAGCCACCCCACCATGCCATTCGGCAAAGTGGGGAAGCCTTTACTCTTACTACAAAGTGAAGAATATTAAGCGAGCTTGTTAACGTGCTTAGCGAGCTTGCTCTTGAGATTAGCTGCCTTGTTAGCGTGAATTACATTCTTCTTAGCGAGCTTATCGAGCATAGAGCTAACTGCAACGAGCTGAGTAGCTGCCTCGCCCTTCTCGGTGGTAGCACGGAGCTTGCGAACTGCATTACGGGTAATCTTACCATAGTAACGATTGTTCAAGTTGCGGGTAATAGTCTGCTTAATTCTCTTCTTTGATGACTTATGGTTTGCCATTTTAGTATTTGTAAGTTTTTGTTTTTATTGTTGTTTTGTTTGCTCATGCAAAATCAGAGGAAGGGTCTGTCTGGCACCGCGCCGCCAATTGCTTTTGCCAGTTGTGCCCGCTCACGTAGTCGGGACTTTGGGCTCTGTATTTTGCAGTTTTGCGGGTGCAAATATATACATTTTCTTTTTATCGTGCAATATATAACGCATTTTTCTTTCTTTAACTTGTTCTTTTTAAAGATTATCACTACCTTTGCCGCAACTTTTGACATTTAAATTTAGCAGAAATTGCAAAACATCATACATACTAAGGGTGTAGTGCTAGCCATTCTTCCCTACAACGACCGCACACAGTTCGTACATATCTATACTGAGGCGACAGGCAAGATCACCTGCCGTGTCAAAGCCACACCCCGAAGCCGACGTGCCGCTGTGCGAAACTACTTCACACCTCTCACATTGCTCGAGATGGTTATCGAAAACAAGAGCAACAGCGAACTTTTCGACATAGTCGAGGCTTCGCTCCTATCTTCGCCCTATCTTCTCTCGGCTGCCTACGATCCTGGAAAAAGTGCCCAATGTCTCTTTATGGCCGAACTACTTGACAAAACCATTCGCGAAGTAGAAGCCAATCCTCGCTTATGGCATTTCATTGAACAAAGCATCGAAGCATTACCACTAATTGAAGAGGGTTCAGCCAACTACCATCTACTCTTTACCACTAAACTCTGCTATCTGTTGGGCTTTCACGTTGATACCGAGATTTACGAACCAGGTATGCTTTTCGATGTAAGCGAAGGCCTGTTCCGACGAGGGCCAATCAACCACCCATACTATCTGAATGCCCAATCGGCAGCCTGGTTACATCTGCTGCTTTGTACCTCGTTTTCTGATATTGCCACCTTGCAGCTTAATCACAAACAACGAAACATATTGCTCAATATGATGCTGCAGTTTTTGCGTATTCATTTGCCTGACGCAGGTGATCTGCGAAGTGTTGAAGTTCTCAAAGATTTATTTACCTAAACATACTTCTTTGAGGACGAGACAACGACCAGAAGCGCATAACAGACTTCACAATATAAATAAGGGAGCTTTTGGAGCTCCCTTGTTATATTTCTGCCATATGCAATATTCTTACTATTGGTATTTCTATTTATTGACAATAGTAATTTCCATGTCACCAGGTCTGAAGAGATAGCCAACAGCTTGCTTTTTATCAGCCTTGAAAACATTCCACTTGAGTTTATCCCAAGCAATACGATCAGTACTCTGAGCCACTGGCACTTCGGGAATAGCACTGCCATCTTTGACAAGAATGACAATAGGAAGTTGTCCGGCAGCAATACGGTTCCAGCCTGGCATATAAACCTTACGTGTCTGGTAGTCAATCCACTTATCTTTGCCTGGCAAATACACATCACGCTCTTTTACATCCTCCATCAGAGGAGCAATAAGCATCTGGCTACCAAAAAGGTATTCGTCTTCGATGAGCCATGCTCCAGGATCTTCCGGATACTCGAGCAACAGAGCACGTTGCATAGGCCACCCCTTCTGAGTACATTCCTTGGCCTGCGCGTACACATAAGGCATCAACCTATATTTGAGTTCGGCCGAACGACGAAAAGCCTTCACAAAATCATCATTATAGAGCCAAGGTTCGGTCTCAACACCATGCACACGAGTGTGCGAAGTGAGCATACCATAAGGCAACCATCGACGATAAAGTTCTTCAGGGCTTTTGGTGACGAATCCTCCAATATCATGACTCCAAAAACAGAAGCCAGAAAGTCCAAACGACAATCCTTCGCGCACAGTGCCCAGCAAACCAGCGTTGGTTGTAGCAGCATCGCCACCCCAATGAAGTGGAAAGCGTTGACTTCCTGCCCAAGCCGAACGACCCCAGATTACACCGCCTTCGCCATCGCCTCCACGGTCTGCATTATGAACACGCTGAATTACCTCATATGCAGCTCTATTATAGCGAACAGGATAGAGATTATGCTCATACAAGCCTGTTCTACCATTACTATACACGCCATTCAGATAGGGCGCAGCCTCCCCAAAGTCTGCCTTGATAACAGTTACACCCATCTCGAGCAAACCTTGCAGCTTTTCTTGATACCATTTCACAGTTTTAGGATTGGTAAAATCGAGCACAGCATCTTCGTATGGTAGTCCTCCAGCATGGTTCTTCACAGCCATTCCTTCGTCACACAACTCCTTAAAGTATCTGTTCTTAGGCGTAAAATAAGGTAACTGCCAAAGACAGGTATGGAAGCCGTCAGCCTTAAGATCACCGAGCATCTTCTCAGGATCTTCAAAGTTCTGAGGCGAGAATTTATAGTCACATTGCCAATCGACCTCGAACCAACCGGTATCAAAGTGTATCACGTCCGAAGGTAGCTTTAAGTCGCGAAGCTTTTTAGCAACACCTCTACCCTCAGCCTCTGTAAAATATGAGATACGGCTCATCCATGTGCCGAAACTCCAGAGCGGAGGCAAATCTGGACGACCTACAAGGTTTGTGAACTCGGTCAGAATCTCTTTAGGCTCGCCCAAAAAGAGAAACAAGTCGGCCTGCTCATCGAGCATGAAGAGCCGTGTGCTGCCAATATATGATTGTCCGAAATCAACAGTCACAGGCGCTGAAGTATGCATAAAGACGCCATAACCACGATTTGAGAAGTAGAAAGGTTGTGGCTTATACATATCGGGAGTCTCGGGACCTTGCGGATCTGTAACAAAGAGATTAAGCTTTTGTCCTGCTTTATTGAGCGAAGTAGCGCTCTCGCCACAACCAAAAATCTTTTCGCCGGGAGCCAAACTGAAGACAGGTTCTATGCTACGCGAATTGTCTGAACCTCGTTTCACAAACATGAATGGCTGCGTCTTAACCTGAGTAGAATCATTATCAGAAAGTACGCGTGTGCGCGTTAGCTCTCGTCCTTGTTTATCTTTCAGCACAAGGCGCCAAGGCGATTGCATAATTTCTAGGCTTCCCTCTTCAGATGTGTAAACAATTTTGTCCGAAGTTTCTTTGACCCGCCAAAAATGACGACCATCAGCAGGCTTTTCCACCAACATCACGTCATCATCCGGATCGGCAGGAACTATGGGCGAAGTAAATACACGAATACGCAAGGTGCGGGCGTTGACCGGGTCAATCTGGAAACGCAACTGCGGACTCTGATCATAGGCCGGGCCTGGGAAATCGAGATTCTCGAGCGGCAAAATCCAATATCCATTAGCATTGAATGCCTGTCTTGGATGCATCTGCAGACGTTGCCATTCCACCACGCCTGTACCAGTTTTGGCATCGAACGACACCAAATGATCGGGCGAAAAATAGGTGTTCGACAAATCAAGAAACTGCTGGCTCACATCAACGGTCTGACTAAGCAGATAGTTGCTGCCTTGATTAAGTGTTTGCTGTGCCGAAGCCGATAAAGCCGCGGTAGCAAGCGTGATGGAAATGAGTGTTTTTTTCATACTTACAGAATTAATAACAGTTTTATAATGAGTGTAATAGTTTTTTAATCGTTATTTTTTTACTTTCAGTTTAACCGAAGTCCCCTTAATAAGAGGAGACGAGAATTTTACCTCTACCTCCCCCTCTTCATTTTCCGAAGCTACATAAGCCAAAAGCTTGCCCCGGAATACGCGTTCCTGGTTGTCACGATGATTGGTCATATCTGTATTGTCCGAATTTTCGAGACCTAACAAACGCGCGGGACCAACAACTGTACAACGAATATTATTGTCGGCCAAACGCACCAAGACACCATTTTCATCAAGTACATCGAGCGAAATATGTGCAACACGTCCTCCTGTAGCCAAGGTTTCCACATCTGCCGTAGCACGCAATTCATAAGGGCGACCCGAGCTCTTTATGGCATATTCGGCCACCACATTCCCTTGTTCGTCAAGCGACTCTGCCCTCAACTCGCCGGCATTATAATCTACATCCCAATAGATCATACCATTCTTGATGTCACGTTGCCGTTCAGCACCTATCTCATTGCCATCCAATAACAAGCGCGCTTTAGGTGCATTTGTATAACATACAACACGCACACGTTGTCCCTCGTCATAGTTCCACAAATCGGGGGCATCTTGTGAGAGCCACTGGCGTCTCCCTTTTTGTTCACGAATAGGATAAGTGCCAATATAGCAAACAGGTTTTTCGCACCAAAGCGAAGCGCGGAAATGCCCACGAGGTTTGGGATTTGAACCAAAGTCAAGCAAACCAGTATGAAGGCCACGTGATGGCCATCGCCCCGACTCGCCAAGATAGTCAGTTCCTGTCCAGATAAACTGACCAAAGATGTAGTCGTTATTGGCCACTGCCATCCAGGCATCATAACCTACTCCATTTTCCGAACCATATATGACGCGTTTTGGATAAGTAGCATGATCCTCGGCATAGCGGTTTTCGGTATAATTATAGCCCACAACATCAACAGCCTCAGGATATTCTGTTTCATTACTCATCACTACACCAGCCAAAGCTCCAGTCACAGGGCGAGAGGTGTCAACACTTCGCACACAAGCAGAGAGACGCTTGGCGATTTTTCCAATTCGCTCTGCATTGGGGCGCGAAGGATCATAACCGCCAAACATGGGCTGGTTAATGGCCGAATTCTTGCCATCGAGCACAGGATGCGAATAGGGGTCATTAGGATAATCAACTTCATTACCGATGCTCCAAAGAATAATAGATGGATGGTTTCTATCACGTCGCACCATGTCGGTCACATCGCGGTCTATCCATTCCTCAAAAAAGTCGTAGGTGCCGTCAAACGATGGCGTTCCCACATTCCATCCCTCAACCCATTTCCGCTTAGGGAACTCCCATTCATCCGAGGCTTCGTCCATTACAAGCAAGCCTAACTCGTCGCACAGGTCGTAGAGTACTGGCGCTTGTGGGTTGTGTGCGCAACGAATGGCATTGGCACCAATGGCTTTGAGGTTTATGAGACGTCGGCGCCACACATCTTCGGGCACTACAGCACCCAGCACACCCGCATCGTGATGCAAACACACGCCCTTAACCTTCATGTTTCGTCCGTTGAGAGAGAATCCTTTATCGGCATCAAATTCTATGCTTCTGAGGCCTACCTTAATCTGGTTGCTGTCAACCGCTTTTCCATCTTCGTAAAGCGTAGTAACCATCGTGTATAAATAAGGAGAATCCAAATCCCATCGCTTAGGTTTATTCACCTTGAGTGAGACTCTGTTCTTACCTTCGCTCTTTGCCACCTTACCAATATTTTCCTGTGCCACGCGTTTGCCCTTAGCATCAAACAGCTCTACACCAATCTTGGCACGTGTGTTCTGTTGGGTGAAGTCAACAGCCACCTCTACATCAATTGTAGCCGAAGCATTGGTCAACTTGGTGCATTTATAACCTGTGCCCCATTGTGCCAGATGATTCTGAGGCGCCTCTACACGCCACACGTCACGATATATTCCCGAGCCTGTGTACCATCTTGAGTCGGCATAACGACTATGATCAACACGTACAGAAAGCACATTTTCGCCCTCTTGCAAATAGGGTGTCATATCGTAAAGGAAAGAGGCAAAACCCGAAGGGCGCTTGCCCAGTAAGCGACCATTCAGATACACTTCTGATCGATTATACACACCCTCGAAATAAATATACTGCTTTTTGTCAGTTTTCTTGTAGTCGAAATGTTTTCTATACCAGCCTATACCTCCTGGATAGTAGCCTGTGCAACTAGCCATATTGGGCGAAAGTTGTCCCTCAATACTCCAGTCGTGCGGCAGGTTTAACTGTCGCCATTTAGTATCATCATAATTAGCTTGGCGCGAAGTTGAGTCATCGGCCAAAACAAATTTCCAGTCATCATTAAAGTGGGTGGCATTACCAAACGAAACCTGTGCCCAGCTTATAGCCGAAAAAGAGGTTGCCAAAGCAAATGTATAGAGTTTTTTGCGCATAGTACAGAGGTATATTTTAATAATGTATGTTATGTTGCGGCAAATATACAGAAATAATCTGATAATAGCAATTTATTTGGTGTTTTCCTTGGCAGTTTGACATAATTTGCATATCTTTGCGAGCAAATTTTGAAAAAAATTCATAAATCTTCACTCGAAATGAAACATAAACTCAGCATGGCGCTACTCTCTGCCTCTCTTTTGGCGGGTGCCCCTTCAGCCTTGCAGGCACAACAATTCGACGATTTTTTCGAAGATGCCACCCTACGCATCGATTACGTAATGGCTGGAAACGTCAAGCAGCAGAACATCTATCTCGAAAGTCTGATGAAGCAGGAAAAATGGGCGGGACGAAAGAGCCGTCTGGCCGAGACGCCACTTGCAGGTAATGGTCAGCTCATCGTAAAAGATCACGCCACACAGCAAATTATCTATACGTGGACATTCTCTACTCTCTTTCAAGAGTGGCTGCAATATGACGAAGCCACACGGGTAAGCAAGGCGTTCGATGCCTCTTACAACATTCCATATCCGAAGAAACCTGTTGACGTAACCATTTCTTTAACCGATAGCCACAACAAAGTGACTACAGAAATGACCCATACCATTGACCCTACCGATATCCTCATTCGTCCAATAGGCAACAACGGCATCCCCTTCCATTATGTCTGGAAAGGCAAGGGACAGGAGACGACGGCGACCTCTGGAGCTCAGAAGAAGAACGGCAACCGAAACTTCACCCCTACACCCAACGACCCTTTTGCTGGCGTAAATATTACCGATTGTATAGACATTGCTATTGTGGCCGAGGGCTATTCGGAACAGGACATGGGCAAATTCTATGAAGATTGCCAGCGTGCGGTCGATGCCCTTTTCGGTTGGGAACCATTCCGCTCGATGAAAGATCGCTTTAACGTGGTGGCTGTGGCAGCTCCTTCACAGCAGACGGGTCCAACCGTTCCTCACCAGAACATTTGGCACAACACACCAAGCAAAGTGCATTACGATACGTTCTACTCGAACCGCTATCTCATGACACAAGAGATGCATGCCCTCTACGATTTGCTTTCGGGCGTACCTTTCGAGCATGTTATCGTCTTGGTCAACTCGGACACCTATGGAGGTGGCGGCATCTACAATCAGATTACGGTTTCCACCTCCAATCACCCAACGTTCAAAGAAGTGCTAGTTCACGAATTCGGCCACGCCTACGGAGGTTTGGGCGACGAGTACGCCTATGACGACATGGATACTGTCTGGTATCCTTCTGACACCGAGCCCTGGGAGCCAAACATCTCTACCCTCAAAGATTTCAAGTCAAAGTGGGCCGATATGTTGCCCGAAAACACCCCTATTCCAACGCCTCTCAACACCAAACTTCCAGATCCTTACAAGTTAGGCAAAGACCCACAGAAGGCGCGCCAGGAACTGAATGCTGCCACACAGGTATTGGGTGTGTTCGAAGGTGCAGGTTACCAGACTAAAGGTTGCTATCGTCCTGCTCAGGTGTGTCGCATGCGCATCAACGAGGTCGAAGACTTCTGTCCCGTTTGCCAACGAGCCATCCGTAGCATAACCGATTTTTATACCTCAAAATAAAACTTAATCCATTCGCTAAGAAAAAATTACTTTTTTCGAACGAAATCTCTTGACTACAAGCAAGGGAAAAGAATATGGCTCGCAAAGGTTTACATTTCCTTTGCGAGCCATATTTTTTGCCGAAGATTGTTTACTTCAAACCACGCTTACGAAGCAAGGCGTCAACACTTGGCTCCTTGCCACGGAAGTTCTTATACATTTCCATACCTTCATCAATACCGCCCTTAGCCAGGCAATTCTCACGGAAAGACTTAGCCAACTCTGGATTGAAGATATCACCGCTCTCCTTAAATGCCTCAAAAGCATCACAATCAAGCACCTCAGCCCACATGTAGCTGTAGTAGCCAGCTGTGTAGCCGCCACCCATAGTATGGCTGAAGTTGGTGACACGATAGCGTGGGAAGATCTGGCGCGGAATGCCGCGCTTCTTCAATACCTCCTGCTCGAAGGCCATCACATCAAGATTCTCTGGCACCTCGGTAAGCACATGCAAATCAAGGTCAACGAGCGAAGCTGCAACATACTCAACAGTAGCGAAGCCCTGACCATATTTGCCACTCTCATCAAGTTTCTTGAGCAATTCGGCTGGAATCACCTCGCCAGTCTGATAATGCTTCGCATAAACCTCAAGCACTTCAGGCTCGGTAGCCCAATGCTCATTAATCTGCGAAGGCAACTCAACAAAGTCGCGCTCCACGTTATAGCAATGACGGTACTTCACATCGTGCAGCATGTAGTGCATAGCGTGACCGAATTCATGGAACATGGTCTCAACATTATCCATATTCTGGAGAGCAGGACCATCACCTGTTGGGGCAGTCATATTGCACACATTCTGCACAATATTGATGGTGCGTCCATTAGCATCATAGTTCTGGCTACGAAGTTCTGACATCCATGCACCAGCGCCCTTGCTCTCGCGTGGGAAGTAGTCATTATAGAAGATTGAGTACAACTCGCCATCCTTATAAACCTCCCAGGTCTGTGCGGTTGGTTCGTAAGTTGGCACCTGGCCGGTGATCTCCTTAAAGGTAAGGCCATGCAACTTGTTTGCTACATAGAAGATACCCTTGAGCACATTGTTAATCTCAAAATACTGAGCAAGCTCTGCCTCGTCAATAGCAAACTTTGCAGCCTTGGCACGGCTGCTATAATACATATAGTCCCAACCCTCAGGCTCGCAGTCCAAGCCATCTTTCTTCATCTCTACACGAATGTCGGCAAGCTCCTCGTTAGCCTTAGCCACAGCTGGCTTCCACACCTGGTCAAGCAGGTTATATACATTCTCAGAATTCTTAGCCATGCGGTCCGAAAGAATCTGTTCGGCAGCACTATTATAGCCGAAGAGCTTGGCACGCTCCAGACGGAGTTTTACAAGCTTGGCCGAAATCGCCTTATTATCCCACTCATTGCCCTGGTTACCACGATTGTAGTAGGCATCATATACCTTCTTTCGCACATCGCGGTTCGAACAGAACTGGAGCACAGGATTGCACGAAGGACGCTGCATATTAAACATATACTTGCCCTCCTGGCCTTGTTCCTTAGCCATCTTGGCTGCAGCCTCGATGTTTGCCTCTGGTAAGCCGGCAAGTTCTTCGCGGGTGTCAACAGTTACAAAGGTGTTATTGGTTTCGTGCAACAGGTTCTGTCTGAACTGAAGCTGCAATTTACCAATCTCAAGATTGAGAGCCGCGAGCTTCTCTTTCTGCTCATCATTGAGTTCAGCACCGCTCTTGGCAAATGATTTGTACACCTTCTTCAAGCAGGTCATCTGCTCGTGTGTAAGCTCTGGGGCCTCAGCGTTCTTCTCTTCTCCATAATACATGTCATAAACCTTCTTGATACGAGCAAAGAGCTCCTTGTTGAAGGTGATGGCATCACCATGAGCCGAGAGGATTGGTTGCAACTCAGTCTGCAAAGCGCGGAGCTCTTCGGTCGAGTTGCTGCTCGAAATACAGCTAAAAATGCTCGATACCTTGTCAAAATAGGCATCACTCTGGTCATAAGCCTCGATGGTGTTGGCAAAGGTTGGCTCCTCTGCACAAGCCACGATGGCTGCAATGGCCTCGTTCTGCTGCTGCATACCCAAGAGGATTGCCTCACGGAAGTCAGCAGCTGTAATCTGATCATACTTCTCAATGCCATATTTGGCATCTGATGCAACAAAGAGCGGATTCTGGTGCTCTTGCTTGTTGCCGGCACAGCCCACCATCATGAGGGTCGAAAGTGCCATGGCTGAATAAGTTTTGAAGTTCATATTACTAAAAATTAGTGTTTAGTATCATTTTTACCCGAAATCTATAACATATTGCACAGGCTCTTCTTTTTTACCGAAGCAATAGAGCTTTGAGCACTCTGTGCGGGGCAAGGCACAAAGTGTCACACCCTGATAACCCACCACAGCACCCGCTTCCATCAAAGCACGAGCATTGGCTTTATAGGCCAGATCGGGCGTATTATTGTCGGCCGAAAGATGGCACAGAAATATGTGCTGCATCTCTTTATGCCACACCTCGCGCAGCAAGCCGGCGCATTCATCGTTCGATAGATGTCCACCCTGCCCCCTCACACGCAGTTTGAGGTAATGCGGATAGCTGCCATTCATCAACATCTCAACATCGTGGTTCGATTCTATTACCACATGATCTGACATTTTCATATACTTGCGAACGTCATCGGTCACATAGCCGCAATCGGTCACCAGGCAGAATGAACATTCGCCCTTTTCCTCCATCCACGTCACACGATAGCCAACATTATCATGGCTGTCATGCGGCACGGGGAAACAAGTAATACTGAAAGCTGTGCAAGGCACCTGCATTGCCTCTTCGCGCTCCATGTTTCGTTGGCTGGCTTTGGGTATTTTTTTCTGCAAACCATAGTTTCCCTCCATGCCTCTATGCACCTCGTTGGTCGAATAAACGGGACATCCGTAGCTGTTCGAAATCATTGATGCGGCACGAATGTGGTCTGTATGGTCGTGTGTAATAAACAAGGCTCGAACCGGAATATGCGCCAGTTTGTTTTCGGCCAAAATCTTCTTCACTGCTCTGAAGTTGATGCCCGCATCTATGAGTATGGCTCCCTTTTCGTCGCCCAGCCAATAGCAGTTGCCGCTGCTTCCGCTTCCCAGACATAGAAATTTCACCATACCTATCAGCCTTTATAAATCAGGAAAATGCTTGGTACGCGAGGCACCAGTTGGTTCATTTGCTCTTCTGTCTTACCCTTCATCAACTGCTTCCATTCGGCTACACTGTGGGTCTTGATGCTCTCGTCGGGACATGTGATGTTGCTTGCCAAGCACACGCGGCTCTGGGGACGAAGAGTACCGAGCAAGGTCTGCATCATACGCTGGTTACGATAGGGAGTTTCAATAAAGAGCTGTGTCTGATCTTCGCTCCAAGCTCTTGCCTCGAGTTGTTTGAGACGCTGCACACGCTTGTCATCGTCAATAGGCAGATAACCGTTAAAGGCAAAACTCTGTCCATTGAGGCCCGATGCCATGACGCTCATGATCATGCTCGAAGGGCCCACCAGCGGCACTACTTTGAGCCCTTTTCTTTGGGCAATAGCCACAAGGTCGGCGCCTGGGTCGGCCACAGCAGGGCAACCCGCCTCCGATATGATGCCCATCGGAACCTTTTGCTGCACGATGGGCTGAAGATAGCTGTCAATGCTTTTGCGGTCAGTATGCTGGTTGAGCTCGAAAAAAGTGAGCTGGTCAATATCTATGCTCGGCTCAACCTTTTTCAAAAAACGGCGTGCCGAACGAATGTTCTCCACCACAAAATGGCGAATGCCCACAATCACGTCTCGATTGTGAGGAGGCAGGACCTGGTCGATGGGAGTATCGCCCAAGGTCACAGGAATGAGATATATTGCTACTTCAAGTGCCATATTTTATTATTTAACGCGCAAAAATACAAAAAATATTTGGAAGTACGAAATATTTGCTCTACATTTGCGCAAAAATTTAGCAATTCGAGGCAATATGACACTACCCAAGCCGTTTATCGACGATATTCAACCACTTCTCTCACCCGCCGAGTGGCACGATTTCGAAATAGCTCTCACCCAATCTGAGCAGCCCACAAGTGTGCGAATCAAGGACAACAGTCAGTCTTTCCCCATCAACTGTCAGCGTTCTCCCGTCCCTTGGTGCAAAGAGGGTTTCTATCTTGACAAGCGCCCTCAATTCACGCTCGACCCATTACTGCACGCCGGCGCTTATTACGTGCAAGAGGCTTCGAGCATGTTCGTCTCGCACGTCATCCGCACGTTTGTTCCAGCCGAGGCTCCGCTCTGGGCGCTTGATTTGTGTGCAGCTCCGGGCGGCAAGAGCACAGCTGCTCTGCAAGCACTTCCCGAAGGCAGTCAGCTGGTAAGCAATGAAATTGACCGAAAACGCGCACGTATCCTTGCCGAAAATATGCAGAAATGGGGCAATCCAAACATCTCAGTAACAGCCAACGCGCCTGCCGATTTCACCCCGCTCGGGCCTGTCTTTGATGTCATTATTACCGATGTTCCATGTTCGGGCGAAGGCATGTTCCGCAAAGACCCGGGCGCTGTGTCAGAATGGAGCCCAGCCAAGGTCAAAGAATGCGTGAACCTGCAACGCCAGATTTTGACCGACATCTGGCCATGCCTCAAGCCGGGTGGACTCCTCATCTATAGCACATGCACCTTCAATGTACACGAAGACGAGGAGATGTTGCAGTATATTGTTGACCATCTAGGCGGTGAAGTTCTCACCATTCCGGTTCAGCCCGAATGGCACATTCACCCAGCCCTCACAGGTCCGTTTGCTCCAAATATCACACCTGCCTCGGCCTGTCGCTTCATGCCACATTTTACCCAAGGTGAAGGCCTCTTCATGGCTGCCATTAGGAAACCGGGCGATGCTGCTATCAACCCAACTGCAATGCATCATAGCAACAAAGCAACTAAACAGCAAAATAACAAACGAGGCGATAACAACAAACCAACAAAGCAACCCAAAATACCAGCATGGCTCAAGGGCGAATTTGTTTACGAAACAGATCGCGATGGCCTTGTCCGCGCCATTCCTGTCACCCACAAGCCATTGCACGATCTTCTCGTGGCACGCAAACTTTATCTTCTCGTCTCGGGCGTAGATTTAGGCACCGAAAAAGGCAAATCATTCTGCCCGGCTCATGCACTTGCCTTGAATGATTCACTTTGTCCCGATGCTTTCCCAACGGCCGAACTCGACCTAGAAACCGCGCTCAACTACCTGCGCCGCGAGGCCATCGTCCTCCCCGACAACGTGCCAACGGGCTATATCCTTTGCACCTACCAAGGTCACAAACTTGGCTTTGTCAAAAATATCGGTAACCGCTCAAACAATCTCTATCCTACCGAGTGGCGAATCCGAAATCTCTGAAACAACCCATCATCATTCTATATGGAAAGTATTAAAGGTCATTTAATTGCGTTATTTGTCATGGTAGTCTGGGGCACTACATTCGTGAGCAGCAAAGTGTTGCTCGATCATGGTCTGATGCCCGACGAAATCTTCTTCCTCCGATTTCTTCAAGCCTACCTGGCGCTCATCCCTTTGTGCCATCGCCGCTGGCTGGCAAAATCGTGGCGCGACGAACTCATATTCCTCGGCCTCGGCATCTTTGGCGGCAGCGCTTATTTCTTGGCCGAAAACACAGCCCTCCAATTCAGCACAACATCCAACGTGAGCATCCTCGTTGGCTCTACACCACTCGTCACAGCCCTTCTGCTAGGCGCCATTTACAAGGCCGATCGCCTTAGTCTCAAGCAGTCATTGGGCTCTGTTGTTGCATTTGTGGGCATGGCATTGGTGGTCATCAACGGTCAACTCGTGCTCCAGCTCAATCCGTTGGGCGATTCTCTAGCCTTGGCAGCCTCGCTCACTTGGGCCATCTATTCGCTCTTCATGCGCTGGATATCGGGCAATTACTCTACGCTCTTCATTACTCGCAAGGTTTTCTTCTATGGACTTGTCACCATAGTTCCATTCATGCTCCTCTCGGGTCACACGCCGCAATGGGCACACATCAGCCAGCCGGTAGTGCTCTACAATTTGCTATATCTTGGCCTCATAGCCAGTTCGTTGTGCTATCTTTTGTGGAACTATGTACTCAAAGTCATCGGCACAATCAAGGCCACTAATTACATTTATATGCAGAGCTTTATCACCATGCTGGCTGCCAAACTTGTGCTGGGCGAACGCATCACTCTCATGGCCATCCTCGGAGTGGTACTGCTCATCTCGGGCCTCGTCATTCTGCAAAAAAACAAGCACAAGGCGTGAAGTTGTTTTGTATGACTGGCTCGCAACAACTTAATTTCTTCACATCTTAACTACTCTCATCATCTCTCTATGGAATATTTGTCAAAAGAATGTTATGATGCTTTGGTCGAAGAACTCAATCAGCTCGTCACCGTCGAACTTCCTAAGGCGCAGACCGAACTGGCCGAGGCACGCGAGAAGGGCGACCTGAGCGAGAACTTTGAGTATCATGCAGCTAAGCGTGCATTGGGACGACTGTTAGGCAAGATCCGCTTCAAGCAACGCGTGCTGCGTTTCTCACAGGTGCTCGATACGCAACTGCTCAACGACGAGGTTGTGGGCTTGCTCCGCAAGGTCGATATCACCAATCTCACCCGCAACGTGTCCATGACCTACACCATCGTCAATCCACACGAGGCCGACCTCAAAGCTGGCAAAATCTCTATCAAATCACCCATTGCCGAAGCCTTATTGGGCAAAAAGGTGGGCGATATAGTCGATGTCAAGGTCCCTGCTGGCATCCTCAAACTCCGCATCGACGGCATCTCGCTCTCATAATCATTTTTACTTTCAGAAATCTCTCCTATTATGGCTCTCTCAAACATCGAGAAACATTATAACAAACACCCCGAAGACATGCGCCTCCAGCGTCGTCACGGCATCGTTGAGTTCGAAACCACGCTCCATCATCTCCACCGTTTCTTGCAGCCTGGGCACTTCATCCTTGACATTGGCGCGGGCACCGGCCGCTACACTTCAGCACTCATGGCCGAAGGCTATCAGGTCAAAGCCGTTGAACTTGTGAAGCGCAATATTGAGGTTTTCCTTAAACGCGAGCCTACAGCCGATGTTGTGCAAGGCGATGCCCGCAACATGCCCTTCCTGCCCACAGCTTCGGCCGATATCACGCTCCTTCTCGGTCCGCTTTATCACCTCATCAGCGACGAGGAGAAACTCAAGGCGCTCACCGAAGCCAAGCGTGTCACCAAACCCGGCGGACTCATCTTCGTAGCGTATCTCATGAACGAATACAGCATTCTCTCCTACTGTTTTGACGAAGAGCGTATCGGCTCTTTGCTCGAAAAAGGGTTTGTTAGCAAAGACTTTCATATCCAGTCACAAGAGGGAGAACTTTATGATTATGTCCGAATCGACGACATCAATCGCCTCAATCAGAAAGCGGGACTGACACGCGTCACCATCTTCTCGCCCGATGGGGCTGCCGACTATATGCGCACACGCCTCAATCGCATGTCGCCCGAAACCTTCGCTCATTTCATAGAGTATCAGAAGTGCATTTCCGAGCGTCCCGATCTCATTGGCGCAGGTAGCCATGTGGTCGATGTTGTTCGCGTGTAATATCTCATAAACCAATTTTTCTTCAAAACAATATAATAATCCCTTCCTGTTCTTTCATTCACCGAACAGGAAGGGATATTTTATTCTGTCTTCATAAACAACACCTTCTTGCATTCAGAGATACACTCCTTGGCATAAGATATGTTGGCCGGATCTTCATCCTCGCCCACATGCTCAAGATAAAGTTCGTGATAACGCAGTTCGTTACGATAATCTTTAAGAATGTGGTAACAAGAGGCAAGATGATAATAATTGTTTGGGCGATCGGGCAAAATAGAAGAGGATTTCTTGTACCATTTAATGGCCTCCTCAATACTTCCTCTCATCATCATGTGGCGGGCAATGTGGTTGTAGAGATAAAAAAGAAGTTCCTTGTTGGGCTGCATGAGCTCTACGGCCTCCTGAATATCATTCACACCCTGCTTGTTTATCTTATACACCTGGGCAAAACGCTGAGTATAATCGGTATGCGAAGCGAACATCTGCCCAAGAGGTGACGTCGGATCAAAGCCTCCCTCACTTTCCTTGAGCCCAAAGATTGGGATATTGCCCGAATGAATGGCCACCTCAACAGCTCCAAAACGGGCCAAGGCTGAAGCATTCTGCCTGTTCGATTGCTCCACCACACGATACAGATGATTATAAGCCTCACCCATATCATCAACAAAGAAGCACGAGAGACCCATATAATAATGTGTGCTGTTGCGATTATCGCCTTCTGCTATAAGCTTCCTGTATTCAGCAATAGCCTCTTTGTGTCTTCCCGCTTTGTGCAAAGCATAGGCTCGAACACTATTCACTTTGGTGTTGGTCGAATCAATGGCGCAATAACGATCCAGATAACCGATAGCAAGATCAGTCATCTGGGCATTGATGAGTGTGTTGCAAAGCGAAGCAAGATTGTTATAATTCTCTATGTTTCGCTCGGCCACAAGCATCTGATAGTTGAGGGCCGAATCAAGTTGCTCCATCTTCTCAAAACTGAGCGCCATGAGATGCAGATCGCTATCAAGCGAATCGGGATAAAGCAAGGAGCGACAAAGCTCGATGCTCTGCTGATATCGTCCGCGATTGTAATAGGTCAGCGCAAGCTCTCGACGAAGCGTGTCCGACGGATGCAGTTCATAGGCTTGCTCGAAACTCTGCAAGGCACGATAGCTGTTGGAGTGCTGACGATAATAGAGCCCTTGGTTATAGAGCTCAACCCAAGCAGTTGAGTCGGCCTCTTGAGCAAAGAGCTGCGGGGCGAACAAGGCTGCTTGCAAAATGAGAAGACGGAACAGTTTATTCATCAGAAATGATAGGTTATGCTGGCCAGCAAGTTGTGGCGGCTGTTGGGACGGACATACTGATTACCCACCCATCCGTAAGCTGGAATATGGCATTGTTCTGGATTAACACCTTGGGTAATAACCAGTTGCGGGCGAACGGCATAATCGTAGGCAACACGGGCTTCTATGGCGCCATCTTCGGTCTTATAATTGAGGAAGGTGCCTATCTTATACGAACGGGCTTCGTGCGAATAAAGATCTACGGTATTTCCCTCAGCATAAGACGCGTGCGCATTAAACAGGAAGCACTTGTCGAACTGCTGGTTCACACCAATCTGCGCATTGATGCCCCAATGCTCTTTGTCCATCGAGATGGTTTCGGCGATGCGCTTATCCCACATCAGTGTGGCACGGGCATCGAGCGAAGTCTGCTGACAAACCTGCCACTTGACTTGTGGCTCGAAGCTGTAGGCACGACGCTTGCCTTCGTTGCCCCATGTGTAAACAAAGAGCGTGTTGTCGATATCGGTTCCCTGCTGCGACCAGAGCGCATTGAAACCGTCGTTGCACCAGATGTGCGATACGGTTGCCGAGAACTGCACCGCCTCACGGTTCAACTGATACACAAGGGCGATGTTGTTGGCATGCATGCCGCGCAGCTCCTGATTACCATAGGTGAGCGTGTGCGTAACTTGGCGACGGAACGGATTAAGCTGTGCAAGCGAAGGACGGAAAAGTCGCATGCCATAGCGCGCCATAAGCGCCTGCTCTTTGTTGAGCTGATAGCGGAACATAGCCATAGGAACAAAGTCGTCGAGCTTGGTGTTGACCTTCTTGTCAGCAGTCTGCTGATGGGTATTCATATAGTCAAGCTGCGCATTGGCCATAATTTTTCCCTTACGGAACTCGTAACCAAGACGATAGATGTGCGCTGTGTTGCGATAGTCGAACTGCTCGGCTTCTCGCTCCTTTCCTATTTCCTGCAGTTCATCGGTTTCGAAGTGAGTATCTTCGAAGCGGAAGCCAGCCGTAAGCTTTTGTCCTTCTGCCAACGGACGCACCCAGGTAAAACCTGCCTGCTGTCGGGTTTCATCTTCTTGCTGAACAAAGCTGTTGAGCACATTGCCCTTGTTCGAAGCTGAAACATGAGGATAATTCTCCAACTCCTCAATATTGTTGTCAGCACGCAGCATGTCGGCCGAATACTCTACTCGCAAGCTCTCGCCATTTCGACGTGTCCTATAAGTATAGGCGGCACCGAGCTTGGTCTTGTTGAGGTCGTGCTGCTTGATGTCTATATCGGTCTTGATGAGCGAAACAGTATTCGCATTCGGAAACTCCTCAGTGCGTGTGCCCTCGCCTTCGTGGCGCTGTCCATCAAAGCTGCCTTCAATCTCGAGCTTGTGCTGCTCGTTTATTTGATAGTCGAGACCAAGACCACCTTTGAGCGTGAGACCTTTGTATTCAACCTCCTGGCGCGATTCATAATTGGCGCCATTGCGCAAGAGGGTAAAGTTCTTATCTTCGCTCTGATTCAGATTTTCTCTGTCCACGCCCTCCATGTCAAAGCGTGCCTTGAGTGTTACTTTGTCAATCTTAAACTTTGCATCGGCACCAAGGGCCGACTGTGCTGTGCCCAAGCCTCCCTGAGCGTGAATATCAAAATTTGCTTGTCCCCATGCAAGAGGACAAGCAAACGTATTTGATAGTAAAATGAGACTTAAATTGCGATATTTCATTTTGCTAATCTAATGTTCGATGCATTTTTACTTTACAGCCTTGAAGCTCATATCAAGACCCTTAACGCTGTGGGTAAGAGCGCCGAACGAAATAAAATCAACACCAGCCTGAGCATAAGGAATCATGGTGTCGAAGGTGATACCGCCCGATGATTCTGTCTCGCAACGACCAGCCACAATCTCAACTGCCTTCTTGGTGTCGGCTGGGGTGAAGTTGTCGAACATAATGCGGTCAACGCCCTCTGCCAATGCCTGATCAAGCTCGTCGAAGTTGCGCACCTCGAGCTCAATCTTGAGGTTCTTGCCCTTCTCTGCACAATACTGCTTAGCGCGGGTCACAGCGTTGTGGATGCCGCCGGCAAAGTCCACATGATTGTCCTTGAGCAAAATCATATCAAAGAGGCCGATGCGATGATTCATACCGCCACCAATCTTGACAGCCATCTTCTCGAGAATGCGCATACCAGGAGTGGTCTTGCGGGTATCGAGCACATGGGTCTTGGTGCCTGCGTCGATGAGTGCCTGCTGATACTTGGCAGTCATGGTGGCAATGCCGCTCATGCGCTGCATAATGTTGAGCATGAGGCGCTCGGTCTGCAAGAGGCTCTGCTCCTTACCAGTCACAATAAAGGCAACGTCGCCTGGCTTAACATGTGCACCGTCTTCAATGAAGACCTCCATCTTGAGCTCTGGGTCGAAGGCAGCAAACACCTTGCGTGCAATGTCAACACCTGCCAGAATGCCCTCTTCTTTAATAATGAGGCGCTGCTGGCCAACGGCATCGGCTGGAATAGAACTGAGCGTGGTGTGATCACCATCGCCAATATCTTCTTTGAAAGAGAGCTTGATAAGCTCGTCAATGAGTTCGTTTACAATTTTCTCGTCCATAATATTTTATATGTTATTTTTTTTTGTTACGCAAGCAACGCTTGTTTTTTTTATTGGTAGTTATGTTCGAAGCAAGGAACTTTTAACCCTTATCTTTTAACTTTAACCTTTCAGCTTCTCCATATTCACCACTGGGTTGCTATACATGGTGAGGAGGCGCTCCCACAAGAAGTCTTCGTCCTTGTTCGGAACGTCAATCTTAGCGAGCTGACCATTCAGGTAAGCCACAGCCTTATCGCGCTCCTCGGCAGTCATCTTGTCGGCATACTTTTCTGTGCCGAATCGGAGGTCATAAGCCAGATAGTTGATTGGGAAGAGCACCATGTTGCTATGCAGTGCATGGTCAATGGTTTCGCACACGGTGTTGACCTGTGCATTCTTGTCGTCAATCCAAGGATAGGTGTCGAAGATTGCATTGACCTCGGGGGTAATGGTGAATACCACGCGGCCCTTATAGCCAAAGATGCCGGTCTGCATCGACAGCAGATCGTCGGCCTTGCTCTTCTTCCACGCTGCATTGTCGCGCTTCAGCTGATACTCGGCAGCCTTCAAGTAGTCACATGGGTCGAACTCATAGCTGAGCGCCACTGGCTGCACATTGAGGTGGCGGATATTCTGCATAATGTCCTTGGTCTCGCCGCCCAGTGCTAACATCTTGATGACCGAAGCCTGGGTTTCGTCCGAGCTATCTTTCGAGCGACCCTCTCGCTGGGCAATCCAGACTGGGTTCTTTCGCTCGTTAATTACATAATGAATATATTGCGACAAGCGCATTGATGCCATGAGCAACTGGCGTGGTGGCAAGCTGCGAAGCACAATAAACGACTTGTTGAGGCGAACCAAATCCTTGATCCAGTCATAAGCCAGCAGGTTGTCACCAATGGCAATGGCGGCAGTTGGCTGGTTGTGACGAATGAGCAAGGTGTTGAGGAAGGCCGAATCGAGCACAATGTCGCGGTGGTTGGTAACATAGGTAGCCGCACGTCCTGGCACAATATGCTCAGCACCACGAAGCTCTACGCTGTCGCAGCACTTCTTCATAACGCCCTCAACCACTTGGCCAATGATGCCACGCTGGAAACCCTCAACCGTATTCAGTGTTCGGGCATAAGCCTTAAACTGCTCAAGGTCCTGACCGGGGAAGAACATATTGATGCACTGCTCGATGGCTGGCTCGTTGAGCAAGTTACCGAGTTTTTCCTGCACATCTTCGTCATAATAATAACGAATCTCTTCAAATTCTTTTGGGTCGATCATAACTGTAAGAATTTAAAAGTTTATAGTAATGGTGAATCATTTACAACCTCCAAAACTGATGACATCGTCCATGACATCAGAGATATTGAAACCTGCGCAACGCACCTGCTGCGGAATGAACGAGGTGGCTGTCATGCCAGGTGTGGTGTTGACCTCAAGCAGATGTGGCACGCCGTCAATGATGATGTAGTCGACACGGATAATGCCCTTGGCACCAATGTAGCGGTAAATCTTCTTGGTGGTCTCCTGCACCTGCTTGGTGAGTTCGTCCGAAATGCGGGCGGGCGTAATCTCCTCAACGGCGCCATTGTATTTGGCATCTACGTCGAAGAACTCTGTCTTCGGACAAACCTCTGTAATAGGCAGTGCCTGAAGGCCTTGGCTCGATGTGTAGCAGCCGCAGGTTATTTCGGTTCCCTGCATAAAACTCTCTATGATCACCTCGCCGGTAGCCTCGTTCATAGCATCGGTGATAGCCTGCTGCAACTGTCCAGCCTCTTTCACTTTGGTGGTTGCGTAGCTCGAACCGCCGGCATTGGGCTTCACGAACATAGGCAGGCCGAGTTCTTTCACACAGGCATCGGTCTCTATTGTTTCACCCTTGTGCAGCAATACGCTCTTGGCAACCGGAATACCCATGGTGCTGAGATACTTATTACAGAAATATTTGCTACAAGTGAGCGATGCAGCAAGCACGCCGCAGCAGCTGTATGGCATGCCTATGAGGTCGAAATATCCCTGCAGAATACCATTCTCACCGGGCGTACCGTGAATGATGATATAGGCGAAGTCGAACACAATCTTCTGTCCGCCCACCACAACCGAGAAGTCGTTTCTATCTACAGGCTGGGTGTTGTTCCAGTCATAGTCTGTGCCGTTATACTCTACACGTTTCCAATCCTGTCCCTTGAGCACAAGGATGTGGGTTTCATATTTGGTGTGGTCCATGAAACTCCAGATGCCCTGAGCGCTGCGCAAACTTACCACATACTCAGAACTGTCGCCACCGGCCACAATTGCTATCTTTTTCATTATTCTCTATTTGAAATATAATCTTTCCAATTGTCGATGAGTGCCTGCATATCGGCTGGCAATGGGGCTTCGAAGTCCATCTCTTCGCCGGTGCGCGGATGCTTGAATCCGAGGGTGCGTGCATGCAAAGCCTGTCGCGGACACACATTGAAGCAACCGTTCACAAACTGGGTGTATCGGCTGAAGGTGGTTCCCTTCAGTATGCGGTCGCCGCCATATTGCTTATCGTTGAAGAGGATGTGGCCCAAATGCTTCATGTGCACACGAATCTGATGGGTGCGGCCCGTTTCCAGCTGGCACTCCACCACGCTCACATAGCCCAGACGGTCCAGCACGCGGTAGTGTGTCACCGCTGGCTTGCCCTCTTCGCTACCCACTGGGTAATATTCCATCAGGGTTCTGTCGCTCTTGTTTCGTCCGATATTTCCCTCTATAACGCCCTCGTTTTCATTCACATGTCCCCAAACCACGGCTGTATAAAGTCGGCGGGTGGTTTTGTGGAAGAACTGACGGCTGAGGCTTGTTCCGGCATCTTCGTTTTTGGCAATCACCAGTAGGCCCGATGTCTCTTTGTCTATTCTATGCACAAGGCCGCAGCGCTTCTGGAAGTCGAAGTTTTCTTCGCCCTCGCCCTCTGCATCGCCCTCGCCGTTGCCCAGACCTTCGGCCAAGTCGAGGTTGATGCCCAGGTGGAATGCCAAGGCATTGACCAGTGTTCCGGTGTAGTTGCCGTGGCCCGGATGCACTACCATGCCAGCGGGTTTGTTCACCACGAGCAGGTCGTCATCTTCATACACAATGTCGAGCGGAATATCTTCGGGCACAATCTCGGTCGAATGTCGCGGGCGGTCCATCATCACCTGCACCACGTCGTTAGGGCGCACCTTATAGCTGCACTTCTCGGGCTTGCCGTTCACCAGAATATAGCCGCCGTCGGCTGCTTGCTGTATGCGGTTGCGCGATGTGCCTTTGATGCGATCCACGAGAAACTTATCAACACGCATAGGCTCCTGACCCTTGTCGGCCACGAAGCGGAAATGTTCGAAAAGCTCTTCTGCCATATTACTCAAAGAATGCTGTTTCGTTTTCATCGTTCTCAGCCTCGAGCGCCAGCTGTGTGCTGCCTACTATGAGCACCACGCGTGTTCGCTTCGGATACTCTTTGCCTACAATCATGGGCGAACCATCGGTCGAAGAGACCACGCCAAGCACGAGGTCGTCAAATTCATGTGCCTCGTAGCGCACCGAATCCACAATGAAATACTGGTCATCGAGGTCAGAGTGTGCCTGTCGGCTCGAGAGGTCAACCACATTGGGGAAGGCAAACTTCTGCACGGTCGAACTATTGACTGTGAGATAAACAATTCGGCCCGGCTTCACGGGCAGGTTTCCTTCGGGCAGCTGCTCAATCACCACACCCGGCTTGTGCCAGTCGCTGTATATGGTGTCAATCACCACTGGTTTGAGGCCCTGTGCCTCGATCACCGTAATGGCGTCATCGGTCATCATATTGGCCACGGCGGGCACGTTGACACGAGCAGAATGGTCGGTCACACCATCCAGAAAGTTAGGTACAAACCACAAAGTAATGCCAAACACAATGGCAATCATGATGGCCACATTGACCAGCACGATAAGGAGCGAACGCTTGAATCGGCCCATGGAACTGCGATTTTGAGAACTATTTTTCGTCTTGTTCATTTTTACAAATTTTCAACGAGCAAAGATAGAGAGTTTGCCCAACATATCCAA
>JAUNCV010000177.1 GCA_030526445.1 Bacteroidales bacterium
GATTCGCAGTTACACGAAAGCGCTTTTCTCGCAGGCTCACGATGCCGGAGCCTTTCTCTACTACGACATCAACTTCCGCGCCAGCCACATAAAGGATATCCCCGACACCTTGGGCAACATTCAGGAGAACTGCCGTTGGGCCACCGTGGTTCGTGGTTCGGCCGAAGACTTTGGCTACCTCTTTGGCACTACAAACCCGCACGAGGTTTACATCCAGCACATCTCGCCCTTCTGCCCCTACTTCATCTGCACCGATGGCCCGCGTGCCGTGTGGCTCTTCACCCCTCAGTTCACGTTGCAGATACCGGTCACTCCTCTCCCACAGGTGGTTTCTACCATTGGTGCGGGCGATAACTTCAACGCAGGCTTCCTCTTCGCACTCGTCACACAGGGCATTGGCCAGACAGAACTCAGCCACCTCTCTCAGTCCGAATGGCAGCATCTCATCGGCATTGGACAAAAGTTCTCGGCCGAAGTTTGCCAGAGCATCAACAACTACGTTGACACCCATTTTATCGACACATTATAAATAATAAAGGGCCTCCACTATCTGGAGACCCTTCTTATTTTTATTTCGCGAACGAACTTTTAGAGAATGAACTTCGCGTTGCGCATATCGCCAGTTTCCTCAAATGCCAAGTGCATCTGGAAGGCATTACGCAGCGAGTGAGGAGTGTGGTAACCCTTGCCCTCTGAGAGCTTCAAGTAGTCCCACAACAACTGCTTGTAGTCAGGATGCGCACAGTTCTCAATGATGAGGCGAGCGCGCTGCGATGGAGACTTGCCACGCAAATCGGCTACACCCTGCTCAGTCACAAGCACACGCACTGAGTGCTCTGAAGAGTCAGTGTGGGTCACCATAGGCACAATGCTCGAAATCATGCCGCCCTTGGCCATTGATGGAGTGGTGAAGATGCTCAGGAAGGCGTTGCGTGCAAAGTCGGCCGAACCGCCAATACCGTTCATCATCTTGGTGCCAAGCACGTGGGTCGAATTCACATTGCCGAAGATGTCTGCCTCAAGTGCAGTGTTGAGGGCAATGATACCCAGTCGGCGGATACACTCTGGGTGGTTGGTGATCTCCTGCGAACGGAGCAATACGCGCTCACCAAACACATCCATGTTGGCATACATAGTCTCAAGCGCATCGTCGGTCAATGAGAGTGAAGAACCGGTCACATAGTTGCAACGGCCCTTGAGCATAAGGTCGATGACCGAATTCTGAATCACCTCAGTAAACATTGAGAAGGCTGGCACATCAGGATTGTCGCCCAAAGCACCGATTACGGCATTGGCAATGTTGCCCACACCGCTCTGCAATGGAAGGAACTCCTTAGGAATACCGCCACGCTTCAGCTCGCTTACAAGGAAGTTCGAAACATGTGCACCAATGGCGCGGGTATCGTCGTCAAGTGGCTTGAAGCCTGCCTGATTGTCGGTCATGTTGGTCTCAACCACAGCAATCACCTTCTTTGGGTCCACCTCGCAATAGGTAGTACCAATGCGGTCGCCAGGGCTGGTGATCATGAATGGCTTGCGATAAGGAGGCATTTCAGGCACATAGATATCGTGCATACCGGTGAGCTTACCAGTGTGAGCGGCATTGAGCTCGATGATAATCTTCTTAGCCACCTTGAGCAAAGTTGGGCTGATACCTACCGAGGTCGAAAGAATGATGTTGCCATTCTCCATGATCTCGCTGGCCTCAACAATAGCCACATCCACATTGCCCAGGAAGCCGTAGTTAACATCCTGACCAATCATTGAGAGATGGCAGTCAAAATACTGCACATCGCCACCATTGATGGCACCACGCATATCCTTGTTGCTCTGGAATGGGGTACGGAATTTCACTGCCTTAGCCTGAGCCAGTGCAGTGTCAACCTGCGGACCAGTTGCACCGCCCGTGATGAGTCCTACCTTAAAATCCTTACCTTCGGCATGCAGTTGGTTGGCATATTCTGCCAAAGCAGCCGGTACCACCTTCGGGGTTCCTACCGACGAGAAACCACCAATTCCTATCACATCATTGTTGTTTATGAGTCGGGCTGCCTCTTGAGCAGTCATCACGGGATAGTTGTACATACAATATTTATATAATAAATTAATAACGCTTTTGTTTTTGTTAATATAGGAGCTGCAAATTTACATCATTTTCTGCATATATACAAGAATAATGGTCAAATTTGGGCATTTTTGCAAAACTTTTGCTATTTTATACTACATATATAGATTTTTTATGCAAAAATCAGTTTCACTCTTGCGCCAATAGTGTAAGGTGCAAGTGTAAGGTGTAAGATGCCGCACCACACATTGCCTTTACATCTCAACCACTACGGTTCGAACACCAGCCTCAACACTCTCTGCATTGACAATGCCACGCAGCGGACCGTTGATATAGTCAATGAATGCTTGGCTATATTGCATATTCAAATCCATTATGTCGTCATCTTCTGTGAGGCTAAATGCCTTCATCAGCACAGCACGGAAACAGAAGCCCAACGATGCCAAAGTATAAGTGGCCTCTGGGTCGAGCTCTGAGAGCTTACCAGTTGCAGGGTCAATCACCCTCACTTCTTTCACCTCCTTCACATCATCCTTGCCCTGTCCCAGCACCACTTGCATGCCCGAGATATAAGCAAAATAGTTACCAAACTGGTCTTTCAATATCATGGCCAAATTCTGCAATCCATCCTTGAGCTGTTTACCGGTCAGGCTCACCACCTCAATATTATTTTCATAAGGCATCAGTTTGGCCATATTGCTTCGGGTTATGCTTCCCTCGAGCAGTGTCTGTCGCATACTACCCATGTTGAGCATAGCAATATCCGATTTTGCCTGGAATCGCACAGCATCGGCAGCCAGCATACCGGCACAAATGCTGTTAGGCTCTTTTTTCGAAGTCTTGAGCGGATTGAGTGAGCTCAGCTTCACCTCAGTTCGTGCCAAGGCTACATCAACGGCATCAAGATACTTGGTCTGCATCTCGTTTACGCAGCGCTCGGTTGCCGATTCCTTATAAGACACCTCATTGGGCTTCACAAGGCTTGTGTGCAGTTCTCCATCAGGGTCAATAAGCAGTTTACCAATGTTGGCAAAGTCGCGACCGGTCTGTGCCAGCAGCACTTCGTTGCCCTTCTTGTCTTCATACCACTCGCCCTCAATCACGGTGTGCGAATTGCCGTCAAGCACCACATCAAGACCATGGGTATTGGCTATGAGCATGTGCGAAGTGATGCTTCGGTTCACCTTGGTGCCCTCGCCCAGATGTGCCAGTGCAATCACAAACTCTGCTCCCTCTGCACGCGCCTTGTCAATGGCATTCTGCACGCGTTCATAGAAACGGAACGAGAGATCATATTTCTGTGTCACGCCATCCTCGCGCATCAGTGAGGCACCCTTGGTCTGCTCCTCTTCCGGACTTGCCACACCCAGATAAGCCACCTTTCTGCGGCCATATCGACGTATCACATAAGGGGCATAAACCAGTGTGTCGGTCTCAACATCGCGCAAGTTGGCACATACCACCGGACTGCCAATCTGGCTCAATATCTCGCGTGTCTCGCCTACTTTATGGTCGAACTCATTACCACCCAGACCCACGGCGTCATAGCCCACAGTCTTCATGATTTCGGTAATAGCTTTGCCCTTCGAAAGCAAGCCCAACGGACCGCCCGAGATGTAGTCGCCCACCGAAACAATGGCTACATGAGCCGAGTCATTGCCCTGCTGCAGCATACGCAATCCTGCCAGATATGGGTAGCCGTAGGTTTCGCAATGCACATCGCTGTCAAAGTAGATTACAATCGACTTTTCTGGCTCTACAACTCTACGCAGATAGCCCTCAATATCGCCCATCACGAGCGAATCCATACATACAGGCTCTGGACGATAGCCGCTGCCAGCCACTCGTCTCAGCACCTTATTTATATGGGCCTTCGTATAGTTGTTGAAGATCTTGCGGTTGTGGAAGGCTGCAATGACCAGACAGTTCTTCGTAAACTCAGTGTCGTGCGGCTTCTGCACAGGGTGCATTTTCACACGGTCAAGTGTGTCGGCCTCATTTTCCGGATAATAGGGGAAACCTGGACGATCATTGACCATCATCCAGTTCTTCTTGAAGAGCTGCGGATAG
>JAUNCV010000178.1:0-3116 GCA_030526445.1 Bacteroidales bacterium
GCCGGCGGCAGCGCGCCGGTGACGCTCAATGGCGCAAACGAGGCCGCTGTGGCGCCCGATACCAAGAGCATTGAAAGTAATCTTTTCATTTTATTAAGGTAGTTAAGAATGATAAATAATGAGTTGAATGAAGTGATGAATTTTTTCACGGCGCAAAGATAGCGGGTTGTGTTCTGTTGGCAGTCCAAGATTACACTATTTAGGGCATAAAAATAGAGCAAACCTCGATTTTACTCGAAATTTGCCCTAATTTGACCTGTTTTTACCTTGTTACTTTTGTTCAATGTTACATTTCACTCGTCGCTCTTGATTCCGAACTTCTCTTTTCTGAAGTCGGTTGGCGATTGTCCGAACTCTTTTTTGAAGCACGAAGCAAAGTATTTTCGGTCACTATAGCCCAGCGCGATGGCAATCTCCGTGATGTTGCGGTCTTTGTCTTGCAGTAAAAGGCAGGCTTGGTGCATCTTTTTTTGTCGGATATAGTCGAGCGGACTCTGCCCAGTGATGCTCTTCAGTTTTCGTCTTAATGTACTTTTCGACACATTCACGGCCATGGCCAGTTCTTCTACGCCGAAGTCTGATTCGCTCAGGTGCTCTTCTATCTTGCTCTCCACATTGGCCACAAATGCCTGGTCCAGCTGCTTGTATTCTGATTCGGGCAGTTTCTCCATGTCGCGAGCATTGGCGGGAGTTTCGTCACGCAGATAGTTGCGCATCTTCAGCATCTCTTCGCTGTCGTTCCACATCAGTTCGTTCTTCTGAGTGTCTTTGTGCTGTGTCCACTTGATGAGGCCCGCTATGAGCAGCAGAAAGGCTATCATGTAGCACACATAGGCTGTGGTTGACTCGTAGAATGCTGGCAGGCGGCGTATTTTGACCTGTGCTGTAAGGTCGCTCCAAAGGCCGTTGCCGTCGGTTGCTTTCACCTCAAATGTGTAGTTGCCCTTAGGCAGCTGGTTATAGTAGGCCGAATTTTCGCCGCCTACAGTATATTTCCAGTCTTTTTCGAGGCCGGCCATGCGGTAGGCATAGCGCACTTGTCGCACATTATAATGATCGAGAGAAGAGAAGAAAATCTCCAGGTCGCGGTCACTGCTCTGCAGCGTAATGGTGCGGCTGTTGAGTTCGCTTTCGTTGCCCAATGGCAGTGATTGCTTCATCACTTGCACATCGGTGATAAAGGTTTCCACATCTTTTCCCTCTTCGTCAAGGCTGTTGTTGGGCGTAAAGCTGATCATGCCCGGAATGCCGCCAAATGAGATTCGCCCGTCACGGCTGGTCATCACAGCGGTTGGCAGGAATCTGCGAAGGCTTATCACCTCATCGTTGGTCGAAAATGTGTGGCTTGCCTTGTTCGCTGGGTTATATTCCACAATGCGCTGATTGGTCTCAATCCAGAGGTGATTAAAGTTATCGCTCACCAGTTGGTTGATGCGGTCGCCGTTCATGCCGCAGGCATTGCTCTCATCGCTCAGCTGTTGTTTGCGTGGGTCATATCTGAATATTTTGCCCGCCTGTGAGCCAATCCAGGCTTCGCCCTGTTTTGTGAAGCAGAGGGCCGAAAGCGGCTCGGTTTCCAGCTCAATCTGTGGGTTCTCGGGGTTGGCAAAGTTAACAAGTTTACCCTCGAGCGTTGTGATCCAGACATTGCCTTGAGGTTCAGTTTTTATGTCCGAAACATAGCCCAATGACGGAAATGATGCCACATTCAGTCCTGTCTCAGTGTTAAAGATGTAGAGACCCAGGTTCGAACCAATCCAAAGGCGGTGCTGGTTGTCTTCGAACAAAGCACTCACAATCTCGCCCATCTGTGCCGTGGTGCTTAGGTCGATGGTTCCTTTCACACGCATTTTATCTTTTTCGCGCAACACGTTATACACCACCATTCTCTCATCGTGATTCACCCACACGCCCTCTTTGGCGTGCGTGATGATGCGGCCACGATCGAGCCCATATTTTTTCGCGTCGGGGCAATCGCTCCAGAGTACAGCTTTTTGCGTTTCGGGCTGAATGAGGCAGAGGCCAGTTCGTTCCTGAAACATCCACATCCATTGCTCTGAGTCTTCGGCCAAAGCCATTACTGAGGAGGCAAACTGCACACGGTTGGCAAGGAAATCGAGGTTGTTGATTTGCATGCCCGACTCTTTGCGGCGCAGCATGTAGCTGGGGCGGTCGAAGGCTGAGACAAACGAGAATGTGCTGTCGCAGATGATGTTGGCCAGCATGTGATATTTCGGGGTCGATTCGAGCGACGAGTAAACCTTGGTCAGTTCCTTCTTCTCGTTGGGCAGATAGCCTTTCACGCCAAATGTGTTCATGACCCAAAGCGTGCTGTCATAGAGGTTTTGCACAATGCTGTAGGCAAACGGCTCCATGGGCTCGGAGCATACATAGTGGTCAAAGTGAGGCTTGCCTTCGCCGGTGGTCATCAGGTAAATGCTGCCTTGGCTATAGAGCAGCCAGAGGCTGTTTGGGGCTTGTGCGGGGCAGATGCGGGTGATGGCATCGTTGGGCTCGGGAGTCTCAATCAGGAGCCATTTGTCATTAGCTTCATCAAGCTGGGCCAATGAGTTGTCGCCAAACGAAGCGAAGACCTTGTCATTGACCACAGCCATTGACCAAATGTCAAGGTTCTTGTCGCCGGGCTGTGTTCGATAGTAGTGATGCAGTGGGCAACCAGTGCTATCGACCAGCGAGATGCGCTTGCGGCCGAGCAGCCAGAAGCAGTTGTCTGGGGCGTGCAGAATGTTCGATATGCGTTCGCCATCCCAATGTTCGGGGTAAAGAGGCGAGATGCTATTGTCGCGTTTATCGAGCCAGAAGAGGCCATTGTCAGCGCCGAGCCAGAGGTGCATGTCGTTGTCTTCGGCCATTGAGCCCACCACACGGTCTTGGGCTTGCAAGAAGTCGGGGCGAAACACCTGCAGGTGATAGCCATCGTCACGGCACAGACCATTGACGGTGCCATACCAGAGGTAGCCTTCTCGGTCGCGATAGGCTGAATGAATGGCGCTCACGGGCAGTTGTGACTGGGTGTTGAGCAGGTGCTCTTCGAAGAGGTCTATGGTAGCAGCCATTGCCGTGGTGGGCAAAAGCCAAGAGAAAAGCAGTGTAAT
>JAUNCV010000178.1:3142-4114 GCA_030526445.1 Bacteroidales bacterium
CATTTGTAGGAGGTTGATGTGTAAGTTTATGAATTGCGGGCAAAGATATGAAATTTTTTTTATATTCGCTACAAATTTGAATAAAATCAGTTTGGTGAATGCTGAATAGGAGAGAATGCTTACTTTTTTGTGACGAAATTGTGAAAATCTTTGTTGTTATCCTGATGCTTCGTTTTCGGGTCTATTTTAGGCTTCTATTAAGACCGGGACGAGGCTTAATAGAAGACCGGCTTTGGTCTTAATAGAAGACCCGAATCAGGCTTAATAGAGGCCTTATTTTCCATTGGTATTATTTGCCTTCTGCAATCGTGTTCAATATTCAATTCATTCAGTAAAAAAACGAGAGGTTATCTAAAAAAAGATGGTGCCCAAAGTTCGGACACCACCCATTTTTATTGAGTATTGGTAAGTGTGATCAGAGTTTCACTGCAACCTCCTGACCTGCGTAGTCAATGGTCTTTGTCTGCTGTGTGCCAGCTATGCGAACGTTAAACTTGCGCGAAGTGAGCATGCCTGGGAACTGGCCCTTCACGGCGCCCAGGGTGAGGGTGCGGGTCTTTTCGTTCCAGGTCATCTCGATAGTGGAGTAAGCGCCCTTCTCATAGTTGTAGTTGTCGCCTTCGTCTTCATAGAGTGTGAAGCTTGCATCGGCGCCTGTATAAACAATGAGGTCAAGGTTATCCCACTTCTTCTCCTGTGCATACTGCATCTCTGGAGCCAATGGAATGATGCTGCCTGCCTTGACAAACATCACATTGCGGTCAATGGCAGTAGGCACGGTGACGTTGCGTCCGCCCTGGTACTTCTGCTCGCTGTAGAACTCATACCATGCAGCGCCCTTTGGCAAATACTTGGTCACGCTCTTTTCGGCAGTCCAGTCAATGTTCTGCATGCCGTTTTCAGCCTTGACATCTTTCTTATCCCAGCCACTCATGGCATCTTCGCGCACAATCTTCTCTTCGGTATATTGAG
>JAUNCV010000179.1 GCA_030526445.1 Bacteroidales bacterium
CGCCTAACTTGAACTTCTTGCGCTACGCTTGAAATCTGCTTAAAATCAAGATAAAATCTGAGGGTTGCAGGGATGTTTATGAAATCTTGATTATATCCTTATTTTCTATATTGAAAAGATTATTAAAGTATTATCAGGAGATTTCAAGCGAAGCGCAATTAAAATATTTTTACGGAAATGGCCGTGAATGATAACGTAAATGGACGTGAATATTTTTTTAATTTTTTTTAATTTTTGGAGAATAGGATGACACCTTTTTGCCACTTTTTGGCCCGAATATTTGGTGGTTTCGAATAAACAGCCTATCTTTGCGGAACGAATATGTAATTGAAACGAAATAGTATGGCTAATAAGAAGGTATTTGTGAGCGGCTGCTATGACCTGTTGCACTCGGGTCATGTGGAGTTCTTTAAGCAGGCATCGCAATATGGTGACCTGTATGTGGGCATCGGTTCGGATGCTACTTACTTGGAATATAAGCACAGGAAACCCATGTTCCCGCAGGAGGAGCGCCTCTTTATGGTGCAGAGCATCAAGTATGTGAAGGAGGCGTATGTGAACGAGGGCATGGGTGTGATCGATTTCCTGCCTACGCTCGATATTGTGAAGCCCGATGTGTTTGTGGTGAATGCGGAGGGCGGCTCAGATGCGAAGCGTCAGCTGTGTGCAGAGAGAGGCATTGAATATGTGGAGCTGGAACGAACTCCGGCCGAGGGTCTGCAGGCGCGAAGCTCATCGAGCCTGAAGGCTGAACTGGCGAAGGGTCAGGAGAATGGCGCTGCCGAGGATGCGAAGAAGTACCCTTCGGGAAGCATTCCTACTCGACTCGACTTGGCGGGCACATGGATTGACCAGCCCTATGTGAGCGAATACCACCCAGGGTGGGCACTGACCATATCGCTTGAGCCTACGTTTGAGGTGCGCGACCGCTGCGGCCTCTCGACTTCGACCCGCAAGATGATTGAGAAAATATGGCCGGTGAAGCTGCCGAACATGGACCCCGAGATGCTGGCACGACTGGTGTTCTGCTTCGAGAATAACCCTGAGAGGGAGGGGCACATTTCGGGCGCACAGGATGCGATTGGCATCTGCGTTCCGGGTCTGGCTCGCCACTACTATAACAAGAATTTCTGGCCTACGAAGATTGAGAGCACGAACGATGAGATGACGATGCGCTTCCTTGAGGAGCACCTCGTGATGGTGCCTATGACGCCTCGACGCCCTGGATGCAGTGTGGTGGAGGGTAAGGACATCACACGCGAGAAGGTGGTGGCGCTGACCGAAGCGGCCGATGCGTGCTGGAAGGCTATCATGGCGCACGACTTGACGGCTTTTGCTGCGGCCTATCGCGCAAGCTTTGAGGCGCAGATTGCGATGTTCCCAGGTATGGTGCACCCTACGCACCATGGTCATCCAGAACATGATGACAACTATGTGGAGGAGATGATAACTCGCTACAGCTCAATGCCCGATGTGCTGGCATGGAAGATGCCAGGAGCGGGTGGCGGAGGATATCTCGCCCTCGTCGTGAACAATGCGAAGCAGTTTGCTGAGGAGCATGAGGAGGCGATTGAGCTGCATATACGCCGCCAATGACGCTCATGACAAAAATAAAGAAGACCCGCTGGAAGGCGGGTCATTTTTTTATTTTTCATTGAAACGTAACGTATGATACAATTTGTTTTGTTGATTGACAACTAAATGTAGCAATTGTGCGCTCACTTTGGCAATTTTTGGCCATTTGACGAAGTGTCTGCCCCTATTGTCGCGAAAACGTAACATTCTCAACTATCTTTGTACAGCAATAACATACATACCTCAAAATACATTTAGACATGAGCCTGTTCAAAGAACACAAATTTACAGTGGCCTTTGCCATGATAGTGATTAGCTATCTGGCCACTTTTTTCATGTCATACAGCTTGCTGAAGCGTGTGAATCGTGAAAACACAGAACAATATACCACCCTTCTTGCCACCCGTGTTTATGACAACATAAACAACGAGATGACCAAACCCATCCATGTGAGCATTGCCATGGCCAATGACCTCTTCCTGATTGACGAACTGAAGAAAGAGAGCCAGCGAACGCAGGAGGAAAACACCCGCATCATAGGCGATTATCTGCGCCTGATAGAGCATAACTTGGGCTATGTTTCGGCCTTTGTGGCGAGCGACCATAGCAAGAATTTCTATTCGAACAACAGATTTACAAAGCAAATGGATCCGGACAACGACTTCCACGACCGATGGTATAAAGCCTTTGTGGAGAGTGGAAAAAAGTATGAGCCTGCGGTGGACCACAACGAAGAGAAGCAGGACCAATGGGCCATTTTCTATAACACCCGTGTGGAGGATGAAAACGGACGTCTGCTGGGATCGTGCGGTGTGGGCCAGAGCATGGAGGTGCTGCAGAAGATCATTGCCGATTGTGAGCAGAAATATAACGTCAAGATTTCGCTCATCAACGATCAAGGCATTGTGCAGGTGGATGTGGACAACCTGAGCATTGACAAACAGATGCTCAGCAACATGAAGATCGGCAGCGGTGCGCCCAAGGATTATCAGGTGGAACTGGATGGCAACGACTTCACGATAACCAAATATGTGGAGAGCCTTGGCTGGTATCTGGTCATCAGAAGCGGTGAGAACTTTGAGGGTTCGACCTATTCGCTCCTTGTGATCTACTTCCTGGGTCTGCTCGTGTTCCTGCTCATCATTCTGATGGGTGGCGTGTACCTCATGATGCAGAACAACAGAGCGCTCCGTCTGGCTTCGATGCACGACCAGATGACCGGACTGCTGAACCGCAATGCCTATGAAGGCACCATTGACGAACTCAAGCTGCAGCCCGTTGAGAACATCACCTACATCACCATCGACATCAACGGACTCAAGACCGTCAACGACACTTTGGGACACAAAGCGGGCGACATCCTGATAATTGGTGTGGCCGAATGCATGCGCTACTGCTTTGAGAGTCTGGGTGCCTGCTATCGTGTGGGTGGCGATGAGTTTGCCGTCATCATCAACGGAACTTCGTGCGACGGCCATCAGCTTTGCCAGCTTTTCCGTGACACCCTTGAACAATGGACCGTTCAGCCGCCGATTGTGAGGCTGAGTGCATCGATAGGTGTGGCCAAGAGCTCAGACTATAAAGAGGTCACCATTGAGAAACTCGTGGAGTATGCCGATATGGCTATGTATCGAGAAAAAGAGGCCTATTATCAGGCTTCGAAATCAGCAGAAAATGAGTAAACTAACAACTAAATATATAAGACAAAGATTACTATTAGCACTGGCGGGAGGCATTGTTTTTGCCTCCTGTTCGGTGACCAAACATATTGCCGAACCACAGCAGGTGGTGAGTCGCGTCAATGTAGAGGTGGATGGCAAACCATCGAACGACAACACACTGGCACTGGCTGTGGGGCAGCATCCCTATCACCGAACCTTCGGTTTCTTTCCGCTTTCGACCCTTCTGTGGCACAACGACAGCACGCATTGGTACACCCGACTGCGCGCCAAATTGGGCACCGAACCGCCTGTATATGACCCATTTATGACACTGCGTTCGGAAAAAGCAATGCAGAGAGCCATGATCAATAAAGGTTATCTGGGGGCCGAAGTGACATCGGACACAACGGTGCACAAGCGCAAGGTGACGGTGAACTATCGTGTGGATGCCGGTGTGCCCCACCGCATTGCATCGTACAAGCTGCTGCTGGTGGACCCCTCTTCGCACATGAACCAGCTGCTGGAAAGGGATAGGGCAGCGGGACACTCGAACATAAAAGAGGGCGGACTGCTGGACCGAACCCGACTGGAGGCCGAAAGAACACGCATCACAGCACTGCTCAGAAACAATGGTTATTATGACTTTAACAAAGAGGATATCAGCTTTGTGGCCGATACCCTTGCGGGAAGTTATGATGTGGACCTCTCGATGTTTGCACAACGACTGCACGAGCGCTATGTGATAAGGAGCGTGAGGTTTGTGCCCAACTATGACTTGGTGAGCGGTGAAGCGGTGGGCGATTCGGACTACATAAAGCCGCAGGTGCTCGAAGAGAAATGCCTGATTC
>JAUNCV010000180.1 GCA_030526445.1 Bacteroidales bacterium
GTTCACGCGCGAAACCACTTCTACCGACAACAAAATCTCGGGCACCGGCCTTGGCATGGCCATCGTGAAGCGTCTTGTTGAGCTCATGGGCGGCACCATCGAGGTCACCAGTGAGCTGGGCAAAGGCTCCACCTTCGTGGTCACCATTCCGCACCGCATCGCTCCTCTCAGCGAGGTTCAGCAGCACCAGACCATTCAGAACAATGCATCGGCCAGCACCGAGGGCCTACACATCCTCTTGGTCGAAGACAACGAGCTCAATGCCGAAATCGCCACCGAGATTCTCACCAGTCTCGACATCTCGGTCGTTACGGTCGAGGATGGCGAAGCCTGTGTCGATCACTATACCGAAGTTCCTCACGGCACCTACGATCTCATCCTCATGGACATCCAGATGCCTCGCATGAACGGTTATGAGGCCACTCGCGCCATTCGCGCTATGCAAGATAAGGCCAAGGCCAGCATCCCAATCGTAGCCATGACCGCCAATGCCTTCATCGAAGACAAACAGGCCGCAGCCGCTGCCGGCATGAACGCCCATGTGGCCAAACCTATCGATGTGGGTGTGCTCATGAGCACCATCACCAAAGTCTTGGGCCGATAATATGCGCAAAATGGAAGAGCCAACAATAATAACACAAGAGCTTATAAACGAATGGTATAAGCCACGAACAGCCAACAGTCACAAAGGCGACTACGGACGTGCCCTTCTGGTGGCCGGCAGCAAAGGCATGATGGGCGCAGCATTGCTTTCGGCCAAAGCCTGCATGCGAAGCGGTGTGGGATTGCTCACAGTGCGCGTGCCCGAATGTGGCTATGATATTCTGCAAACCGGCATTCCCGAGGCAAAGTGCGACACCGACCTTTGCCCCACACATCACACGCACATCGAAATTCCTTCGGGAACAGAAGTCATAGGCATCGGCCCAGGACTAAGTCAGCATGCCCAGACACAAAGCATGCTTGCCGATTTTCTGACACAATGGAAGGGCGCACTGGTGCTCGATGCCGATGCGCTCAACATACTCTCTCTGCACAAAGAGTGGCTTGATCTTTTACCCGCAGGCACAATACTCACACCCCATCCGGGCGAAATGCAGCGACTGGGCAACGACCCCAGAATGCTGGTCGAAAAACATGGCTTAATCGTTGTGCTCAAAGGACATCACACCCAAATATTCACGCCCAATGGCAACTACCTAAACACACTGCATGGCAACCCGGGAATGGCTGTAGGCGGCTCGGGCGATGTGCTCACAGGCATCATTCTTGCCCTGCTGGCACAACACTATCCTGCACATCAAGCCGCCTGCATGGGCGTATGGCTGCACGCCTTGGCCGCCGATCTCGCTCTCCGAGACCACAACAGCCACGAATCACTCCTCCCCTCCGATATCATTGCACACTTAGGCGAAGCATTCTCTTTTGCTTACTGTTGACCATCCCCCAGAAATCACATCGAGAATTGTTCCTCCAGAGCCACCGCCCGTTGACAAAACACCCTTGCTGCATACAGAGGAACATTCTCCATCCACTCTTGATCCTTATAGCCCAGCATCGAGAAACGGATACCCTTCAGGTGCAAGGCCGCAAAATCGTTGTTGATAAAAGCATGCAGCGACTTTGACTTCACATTCTCTTCCGCTTTCACCTCAATGGGCAGAATCTTGCTTCCTGCCTGTGCAATAAAGTCCACCTCCTGCGTAGAGTTTTCCTTACTGTAATAATAGAGAGGCAGATGAGCGATGGTTTTCAGTTCCTGCAGTACGAAATTCTCAGTAAACGCCCCCTTGTATTCGCTGAACACACTATCGCCTATAAGCATCTGATCGGCCGGAGCCTGAGCCATCGCACCCAGCAATCCCACATCCAGCATATAGAGTTTGAAAGCATCCACATCGGCATAGAACTTCAGAGGCAGCTTCACATCCCTTGTTCGCTCCACCTTATGGACCAAACCGGCATCGATGAGCCACTGTATGGCAATCTCAAAATCCTTGGCTCTTGCCCCTTTTCTCACCGCCCCATAGATAAACTTCTTGTTCTCACGTGCCAACTGTGCCGGAATCGATTGCCACACCATTCTCACCCTTTGGGTCTCGCTGGCCGTATGTTTGCTGATATCGGCCTCATAAGCCGCCAGGATATTCTGCTGAATCCTTCGCACCCCAACCGGATCGCGATGCTGCGAAAAGTGGAGTACTGCTTCGGGCATGCCTCCAACGAAATAATATTGGCGGAGCAGCTCAATGAATTTTCCGGACAAAATATTCACCAGTTCATGGTCATCCCGCAACAACAACTGCTGCATTTGCTCCTCTCCGTTTGCCACAAGAAACTCCTCAAAGGACATCGGATATAGATGCATCATATCCACCTTACCCACTGGGTACGATTGCCCCTTCATGTTCATCACACCGAGCAGCGAGCCTGCCACGACTACATGAAGTTCTGGCTTGTTTTCGCAGAAATATTTGAGCGACGATATCACTGGCGGTATCTCCTGAATCTCATCCAGGAAGAGCAATGTCTTTCCAGGAGTAATGGTCTGATGGGCGAAGGCCGAAAGTCCCACCAGCAGCCTCTCCACATTAGCATCCCCCTGAAACAACGTAGCAATCACCTCATTCTTGTAGCAGTTGACGTAAACCATGTTCTCAAACTCCTGGTTTCCGAACTCCTTGATGATATAGGTCTTTCCCACCTGTCGGGCGCCATACATAATCAGAGGCTTTCTATAGCGTGATTCCTTCCACTGTATCAGCCTGTTATATATCTCTCTTTTCATATCTTTTACACTTTTATGAGGGAATAATCACTGCAAAGATACACTTTTATGAGGGAATCTGCAACAGTTCTCCACACTTTTATGAGGGAATATTTGCTATTTCTCTACATTTTTATGAGGGAATGCCCATAAACTTGGCAAATTTCAGCAGTTTATGGGCATTCAATGCTCTCCGAACTTATCTCACATGGAGAGTGATATAGCCGAACGACCGAATAATATTAATGCCTTTTTATCACCATCTTGTGCGTAGTTTGAAAACCAGCCACAGCAGCGCAACAAGGCCTATTGCGGCCATCCATTTCATCCATATCGGGGTGTAGGGCTCCTTGACGGTTCGCTCCACCACATTATTTATATATATGGTGTCTTGTTTTAGCCGATAGAGTGTATCGCACCGCAGCTTGTAGCGGTATTCGGTTCGCAGTTTCTCCACATACACCGTATCTGCTTTGGTTTCTATCAACTCCCAGTTATCGATGTAAATGGAATCATACACAACCTTGTTGATGTAGGTTGTATCCCTCTCCCACACCTCACTTGAAGTGTGGGAGAATTGTTTATATGTGGCGCAGCTGACGAGCAGCAAACACGCGAATAGAAAGGACAGGTTTTTGTTCTTGACCGATGGAGTCACGAATCGTTACTCCATCCATTTTATCGTCTTCATCAACGTGGTCTATGAGAGCCTTGCGAGTATTACTGTATCCCAGCATCGCTGCCACATCCTTACCAATAAACCATGCCACCCAAACCGCAGTGATTGGGTGGCATGTATAAGTATAGACACTTAGATCAGCGCGTTAGAGTGGGTAGTTATTTTCGTCAACAACGGTGGCGCTACCCTTCTGCCAATAAGAACTAGGCAAATCACCAGTGGCTTTAATAGCATTATAAGCTGCATCATTCTTCACCTTGAGAGTGCGAGAGGTATGGCCCTATTTTTATTCCCCATTGCACAAATTGGTGCGGATTGCTCCGAATGCCTTTGAGAAATGGGTCAATGATGTGTTGTTTGGGGTCAGTTGTCAAAGCATTTTATGGAAAGTGACCCAATAAGAAAGAGGTGTTTTTGTTGGTTCAAATGACGTAATTTAGCCTGTAATCAGTAAGGAAATTGGGACAATTCAGTTGTTTGAATGCAGAACTGACCCTTTTTTATAAAATAATGAAAATGATATATTTCTGATTATTAGGCATTTACATACATCGTGGGGTCAGTGGTCAGTTGGGTCAGTTGTTTTTAG
>JAUNCV010000181.1 GCA_030526445.1 Bacteroidales bacterium
GAACATCAATTTAGAATGCTTCAATACTTCCTCTTTGGTTCAAGCCAAATGGTTCAAACCAAAGTAGGCACTCGTGGCATGATCATTTCTGCTTTTGACGTATAGAAAAAAGAGGTCAAAAACGATTACACCGACCACTGCCATGTTACTGCAACTCAACTCTGTAATCAAGCAGAACTCAACGCGGAGGAGTCTCAACGCATTAGATACGAACAAGCACATAACGCTCTTGAAGGCAAAGGTTATCAGTATGTAGAAGGTCAGCGCCTGCTGCAAACCATACACTTCCTTTCAAAAACAGAAGTTACTCAAACTACAGCCGAGAACATTACCCGTTCGTACGTAGCTTGTCCAGAGAAATTCTATGCCACTTTAGAAGAAGTTAAAAAGGCGCTTAACGAACTTGTCGCAAATCAGATTCTACTGGTGTCAGGCGCCCAATATCGAATAACCAACCAAACAGAGCAACGAATTCTCGAGGACATGAATAACTATGATGTTCCTTCTTATATTATTCGCGGCGCGGTCACCAAGAAATTAAAGGAACTTCAGTTGCTTCGTGATGTTCAGACAATAAACATCGACACGCTCCCAGTGAATTTCGGTATCGCGAGAGAAGATGGCGAACCTGTTATTGGCAATTCAAGTGAGCCCCTGAAACTGCTCCTTCATGATATATTTGAAGTCAATCGAGCCGACAGAACTACATATTTGGGCCAAGTACGCCAAAATTCTCAACAAAAGAAGGAAAATATCTTCATCGTGCCAAAAACGGATCATGCAAATGAAATCACGACACTTCTAACCGAGATTGAACGCATCAATTACATCGTCGGTAAAACATATTCAACCGACGAAGAGAAGGCTATTGTACTGAAGTTCTCATCAGAATTGGACGACAAGAATGCTCAGTTGATGGATTTATTGCATGCTGCTTATGCAGAAGGTGATGCGATTTATTGCTATAACGCCTTCTCTCTCACTTCATCTCAATTTAGAGATACAATTCAAGGACTCCAGAGAGATGTATATGGGAACATTTTCTACAAGCGCCTTTCTTCACGCCTTTCCGAAACGCTGGCACCCAAAATTTTAAGAGAAACTGCTGCCGCTGTTCAACGAACTATTGGTGCTGCCCCTGACTTCCAATTCTTTGACACGAGTGGAAACTTCATAGGCAACAACCTTGCCGTTACACGTGAAATTCTTGCGCAAACAACAAATTATTCAACTGGTAGAGAACTTGAAACAAAGCTTTCCGCCGCTCCTACAGGCTACTCGTTCGGTACAATCATGTCATCAGTTGCCGCGCTTTTCCGTGGTAATAAGTTGATTGCACGTCATGCCGGTACTGATTATAATTCGGCATTCAAGCAAGGTGCAGAGGTGATTTTTGCAAACACACACAACTTTGCCAGAGCTCAATTCAAGGCCGTTACACAAAACCTCTCCGTAAGAGACCGACAAGATATTATTGAGATTCTCAAAGATGATTGCCAATATCGAAAATGGACGGGCACAAGCTTATCATATCAAATGAACGATTTTGACGTAGTCGACGCCATTCGTTCACTTTCAAAAGAAATCATTTCACAGATTAACCAAAAGGTCATCTCTAACGACGAGCTTGTTAATTTATTTGGTTCATGCATTCAAGCGAAAACCGTATTCCAGCAGTTCACAGCCGCGGTAAATGAATCGAACTGCCTCTCGCAAGCACACGCATTCCTGCAAGGGCAAGACGACTTTATTACTGCAGTTGAACGCGTAGATAAAGACTTTGATTTCATAGACAATAGCCTCGTTGAGATAAAAGAAATCAAAGAATATCTTGAAGAAATTAAGGCAGAAATACTGGCTTCGGAATGCGACTTTAACCTTATCGCTCCGTTGCTGAGTCAATTTCAACAATGCTATGATGCCGACGTGGTACACAATTACAACATCATTCAGCAGATAGCTCAAAAGGTAAAAGATATTTATTATCAATTATTTAAAGGCAAGGCTAATGAACTCACAAGCACCTACACAGATCTCCTTGTCAAGGCTGATGGACTAAAGCGAAAACTGGATGCTTACGACCCCAGCTGGAACACAGTGCTTTATAATCGACTTGAAATATTCTGTCGCCAGTGTTCCGCTAACCAAATTCACAACATTCAGTTAGGCCAGTATTCTATTAGATGCAGAAAATGCGGAAAACAGCTTCGCGACATCGTTCATGAAATAGCAATGGCACCCTCAAGGGAATCTCAACTGACGGTGTGGGAAACCGAAATCGTGACATCGGCTCCTCAGCCAGTGCCCACCCCACCACAGCCTCAGCCCAATTCTGGAAGTGGAGATCCTCAGCCACAGCCCACGCCTCCTGCAGTAAGAACGCGCAATATGCGCAGCCAACTCCCCAGCGGGAAGAAGACGGTTGCAGAGTACAAGCAATGGCTGATGAATCAGTTGACCAGTCTTAGCCTCTATGATGCTACCGACGAACTTGATTTTAACAACTAACACAACTGCAAGATATGAATTTACTGCAACACGTAATCAACATACGCCAAAAAATCCAACGTGCCCTCGATGGCAAATTAGAACGTCTGGGAATTGAGCATGACGCTTTTGCTGAACGCGGCAGTCTTTCTGCCGACGATCAGCAGCTTCGTGCGCGACTCGAAAACATCACCCTCAACCACATCGCCGAAAAAGAGGGCAATTTTGCAGAAGCCCGCGGAAACACCCTCAACCAATGTGTGTTCACACTTTTCAACCGCTTGGCTGCCATCAAATTGATGGAATGCAAGGAGATTATGCCCGAAGTCATACGCCAGCGTGCTGAATATGGCGGAGTTTCGCAATCTCACCTCGGATGGCTGGAAGAGCACCCCGAAGGACGCGCAATGGAGCGCGACGGCTTGCTTGAATTCTTCAGTGCCCAATTTGAAGAGATGGGCAGCACCCTTCCTCTTTACAGGAGTGACTACCCTTATGCAATGATGCCTACCGCCGACGAGCTGAATGATATCATTGCGGCAATAAACGCAGTTGACGAAGACGCTGAAACCGAAAATGCATGGAAAGGCGACGATATTCTTGGATGGCTGTATGAAAACTTCAATACTGCCGAAAAAATCACATTCAAGGAAAGCGGCGAAAAAACCGAATATCACAAGGTTTCGCTGCAAAGCCAAGTTTACACCCCCGACTGGGTTGTAAAATTCCTTGTCGACAACACTCTGGGCAAGCTCTATCTTGAAATGTTTCCCGACAGCACCCTCGCCCTGCCCGATAACGACGGGAAGTATCGCTACCCCATTGCAAACCGCCCCACCGAAACAGTACGCCGTCCCAAAGACATGCGTAGCATTCGCTTGATTGACCCGGCTTGTGGATCAGGCAACTTCTTGCTCTATGCTTTCGATGTGCTCTATGATATGTACCTCAATCAAATTGAGCAATACGGAAAGCAATACGACGAGAAGAAAATAGCAAAGCTTATCATCGAGCACAACATCTACGGTGTTGACCTCGACGAACGTGCTGTGCAGTTGGCCCAAATTGCCTTGATGATCAAGGCAAGCGAAAAGGTTTCTAAACGCAACCGCAGGAAGGAAGAATATATGCCCTGCCACACCAATATCGTGAGCACAAACTTCTTCTTGCCCAACACCGAAGAAATCCAGAACATCCTCACCGACAATCCTGGCTGGGGGCCATTACAAAAAAACACGGTCAAGGAAATTTGGTCCGACCTTTGCCAGGCATATAAGTTTGGCTCGCTGGTTCGTGTAGAAGAAAAACTTCAAGCCATCGAGCCCAACCACGACGAAGTGTCGCTGTTCACCCCAGCCCAAATCGACGAACTTTTCAGCATCAAGAACTTGGCAACCGGCATGATACGCGAGCAAGTGAACAAATGGGGAGCTGCTGGTAGCAACGCCTTCACCCTCACAAAAGCAAACGATGCCGTTTCGTTTTTGGAGATACTCAGCCATAAGTTTGATGTAGTGGTTGCAAATCCACCCTATAC
>JAUNCV010000182.1:0-2673 GCA_030526445.1 Bacteroidales bacterium
GTCAAATACCACTCATCATTGGGAGCCGCAAAATTTATCTGGATTTCACGTTTCTCAATGGGACCATGGTTAGTGAAGATGTAACCACCCTCTTCATACGAAGCCGTTGCATCTTCCTTTTTCCAAACAGCAAATTTATACTGTTTTTCTTCGTCGTTCAAACCAGAGAAAACCTGCTTTTTGAACAATTCCAAATCGATTACCATAATGGAGAACGCTAAAAAATTGCCCTCTTCATCATAGTTTGGATTACGAATAATAAAGCCTTTTCCGCCCTCTATCAAATCATGAGGGCCTGCTATCGTTGCCTTACGGCTTTCGAGCGCCAACTGCGACTTGGGTCCCTGAATAGGGTCTTTCAGCATTTCAAAGTTGGTCGTTGATTCTGTAACCTCGTCAGGATAAGCATAACGTATCACACCGTTAGGTGCCCAATACATACTGCCAATGGCCAGATTATCCTCTAACAGTTCCGCACAAATTGGCTCAAAATTATCAAGGAAGAGGTCTCCATTGACTTTATACAAATCATTCATCAATTCGGTAGTGTCAAAACAACGACGCAACTCGGTAAGGATACTGGCCACAATACCCTCACCGCGCGCATAAGCCGTAGTTTTGTCATGTTCCACCTGCATCTCATATCGAGTAATGAGCCAGGAAACACAACATCCTACCAAAAAAATGGAATATATCATATAGCGTTTCAGGGACTTACCCTTCAGCGCATAGAAACCCAAACCTTTCATTACAGTTCATTTAGTTTATATCGGTGCAAATATAATACAAATAAACCACATCTGCAAATAGTTTTATTTTTTACCTGCCATATTTTGCAACTTATTGGCAATAAACACTTTTTTGACAATTGATAATCGCGAATTATTTAGATTTCATTTTGACATTTACCATAAGCCAGGCAACAGCAGAGACTGCCGACAAGAGAAGAAGCGTATCGAGCAAACTTGGATACCATGACAAAGTTCCACCCAAGCAATATTCTTCAATGTCAACGGTCATCTTTGCCACTGCATTCATCCAGCTACAGAAGCCATTGGCCAACGAGGTTAAAAGAGCAACAGAGATTCCAAAACAAGACAAAAGCAGAACAACAAACAGTGCCAGAACAAACAACGTCATGAACGGAACAACCAGCACTCCTTGTATCCATCCGAACAAAGGAACCTGATGAAAATAGTATGCCACCAATGGGAAAGTAAGTAGCTGTGCAGACAACGTAACAATAATCAGGCCACGAATCTGCCACAATAGCCAAAGCCACCAGGGCCTACTCCATTCTCCAGTTTTCGTCGATTTCAACTCTGGGCAACGCTCTGTGAGCCATGGCGACACTGAAAGAATACCCGCTGTTGACAGGAAACTAAGCTGAAAGCCGACCTCATAGAGCTGCGAAGGCAGAAAGAGCAGAATCAGCAGTGCTGCTGCCGAAAGATTATCCCAAGACCAAACATCGCGCCTGAGGAAATAAGAAACGTGGACCATTGTAATCATGGTGCCAGCGCGAATCGCCGATATCGGGAAACCCACCACCGCAATGTAGCCCCAAAGCAAAAGCAAGATAATCCACCGGTGCCATCCTCTTTCATCGAACATCCTGAAAGGCAAGAACAGCGCCGCCAGCATGGCCCAGATGATGCCGATATGCAAGCCTGACACTGCCAGTATATGGCTCATACCGGCCCTGCTCAGCAACTGTTTCTGCTCCTTTGGCATGGCCTTTTTATCGCCAAACAGCACACCCTGAGCCACAACAACTGTCAGAGAGTCGAGCCCTGCATCACAAAGCAAAGCCGCACAGCGCTCTTTCACCTTCTGAGCATAAGGCAATCCAACAGAAACAGCGACATCCTGCCTTTGCGACTCTCCTTTCTCCCAAGGTCCCTGAGAAAAAAGAAAATCGCAAAGCAGGATGCCTAATATATAGATTATCAACACGCGCTGCAACATAAGCAGCGAAGATCTATGTTAATCCATCTCTTGCTCTTCAACCTCTACATCTGGGGCATTATCATCCTCTTCTTTAGAAGTTTCAGACACCTCGATCTTAGAACCGCCCTTCAGTTTTTCGATAATCTTTTCTTCGATTTCTGCAGCAAGTTCTGGGTTTTCGCGCAATACGCTCTCGGTCTTATCCTTGCCCTGTGCAAGTCTTGAACCATTGTAGCTATAGAACGAACCATTCTTGTCGATGACATTGAGCTCAACACCGACCTCGAAAATCTCACCATATCGTGAAATACCCTCGCCATAGAGAATATCGAACTCAGCCTTCTTGAATGGAGGAGCCACCTTGTTTTTCACCACCTTGACACGCACATGCGAGCCATAAGCCTCATCCTTTTCTTTCAAGGTTGTGACACGGCGAATATCGCAACGCACTGAGGCGTAGAACTTCAAGGCATTACCACCAGTAGTGGTTTCTGGGTTGCCGAACGAAACACCAATCTTCTCACGCAACTGGTTGATGAAGATGCAGACAGTATTGGTCTTGTCGATGATTGAAGTGAGCTTGCGAAGAGCCTGGCTCATCAATCGAGCATGCAGACCCACCTTATTGTCGCCCATATCACCCTCGATCTCAGCCTTTGGAGTCAAAGCTGCAACTGAGTCAATAACAATAATATCGATAGCTGCCGAACGAATCAAATTTTC
>JAUNCV010000182.1:2683-3951 GCA_030526445.1 Bacteroidales bacterium
GCCTGCTCACCATTGTCAGGCTGGCTGATGAGGAGTTCATCGGTATTAACGCCAAGTCGCTCAGCATAGAAGCGGTCAAAAGCATGCTCGGCATCGATAAATGCAGCAATGCCGCCCTTCTTCTGTGCCTCTGCAATGGCATGGATGGCCAAAGTTGTTTTACCCGAAGACTCAGGGCCATAAATCTCAATGATTCGGCCCTTTGGGAAACCGCCTACGCCCAATGCTGCATTCAAAGTGATTGAGCCGGTAGGGATAACCTCAATTGCCTCTACCTTTTCGTCACCCATGCGCATGATAGAACCCTTACCGAAGCTCTTGTCAATTTTCTCCATTGCAGCCTTCAAGGCCTTGAGCTTATCACTGACAGGTTCTTCCTTCTTATCTTTTTTCTTATCTGCTGCTGCCATAGTATTTATATATTAGATTTTTAGTGTACACCCTTCGACTTGTAGCTACAAGCCACCTTACCTTTCACAATATTTCCAAGCTTAGCCTTGAGGAGCTGTTTACGCAGTGGTGATACATGATCGATAAACATCTTACCGTCCAGATGATCATACTCATGCAAGGTCATACGTGCGGCAAATCCCTCTACGCGCTCTTCGTGCTGCACCAGATTTTCATCGAGATAGCGCACTACAATCCAATCAGGACGTTTCACGCTTTCATAAATGCCTGGGATAGACAGACAGCCCTCATCCTTGACATTAAAGGTATCTGCTTGCTCAATGATTTCAGGATTGATCATGCAACGCTTATAACCCTGGCACTCTGGAAAATCTTCGGCCAAGCCGTTACCATCGACAACAAACATACGGATAGCAAGACCTACCTGGGGAGCTGCCAAACCCACACCATTGGCTTTATCCATCGTCAAGAACATATCTTCTGCCAGCTTAGGCAAATCTGGGTAGTCAGCACCAACAAGCTCAGCCTCTTTGCGAAGCACTGTCATGCCATACAAATATATTGGAAGGATCATATTTTATAAAAAAGTAGTTAAGATTATCAAATTAAAAATTCAAGCCGCGCTTTGACTCTAAATAGCTTTGCAGGATGATGGTGGCCGAGATTTCATCGACCATACCCTTGTCATCACGACGGCGTTGTTTTCCGACACCGCTCTGCAAAATTGTCTGATGAGCCAGGACCGACGTAAATCGCTCATCCACAAGTTCCACAGGCACATCTGGCTTGATTTTCTTCAAGCGATTGAGGAAGGGTTCTATATACTTCCACGACTCGCTCATTTCTCCGTTCATCTG
>JAUNCV010000183.1 GCA_030526445.1 Bacteroidales bacterium
GATGACTTTTTCTCCTGGATTGAGGCCTTCGAGCACCTCGTAGAACTGTGGGTTCTGGCGACCGATGCGAATCTCGCGCTTCACGGCACGGCTGCCATCGGCATCGACCACATAGATCCACTTGCCACCGGTCTTTTGGAAAAACGAACCGCGAGGAATCAGGATGGCTGGCTCGGGCGAACCAAGCTGGAGGTTGAGATAGTAGGTCTGTCCGCTGCGGATGTTTTCGGGCACCTCGCCCTCAAACTTGAAGTCAGCCTTAAACTTGCCTTCGCGCACCTCGGGATAAACCTTTCGAAGCAAAGCGCTAAACGACGCACCCTGACGCTCGAAGGTCGATTCCAGGCCCGGAGTTACTCGGTCAATGTAGTGTTCATCAATCTGAGCTTCTATTTTGTAAGAACTCATATCACTAATCTGGCCAATCTTGGTTCCAGCACCAATGTTTTCACCAAGCACTGCATCGAGAATACCGAGCTGACCATCGATAGGCGCCTTGATAGTGAGATTATCCTTACGGCGGCGAATCATGCGCATATTCAACAACATATTGTCAAGACTCTCTTGCATACGCTCCACCTGAGTTGAACGGAACAGGCTGTCCTGCACCTCTTTGTCAAGAATAATCTGCAGTTTATCCAATGCCAGATCATAGTCCTCTTTGGCTTTCAGATAATCTTCACGGGCAATGAGTTTCTCTTCATAGAGCGATTTCTGCTGCTCGAAGGTTCGCTTCAATCGCTTTGCATTAAGCTGATATTCGGCCTTTTGCTGCTTTACATTTAGTCGCTCCTGTTCCATCTGAATCTGGGTGTTGCGAAGGATGTTTTCTTTCTCAGCCAATTCAGCCTCCGAGTTGAGAATCTGCAAATCAAGGTTCTCGTTCGAAAGACGCAAGATTTCGTCACCTTTCTTCACCTCCGAACCCTCTTCGATCAAGATCTCTTCAACAACCCCACCCTCGATAGGACTTATCTGAATAGTCACCAAAGGGAGCACTGTGCCATTGAGGCGGATATAGTCGTTAAATTCGCCCGACTTCACCGGACTCACTGTCACAGTGTCACCATTGATGCGTAATGTGCTGCGATTGGGCTGGAAAATGAGATAAATGACCACTAAAGCCAAAAGTGCACCGCCCCACCAAGGCAAATACTTCTTAGTAAATGCGGCACGCCAGCCAGTTTTCTTTTCAATTATTTTATCCATAGTGATTGATTTTACTGATTAATATAAGCTTCGCCGTTATAATACCTAACCACAGAATCTTTGATTTTCAATTTCAATAGGGCTCCAATGCGTTCGGCCTGGGCATTAAGATAACTCTGTGATGCAGTTTGGTATTCTATAGTTGAAATCAAACCTGCATCAAGTTGTTTTGCACTGAGCAGAAATGCTTCATGCTCCATATTTGCCAACTTATCTGCTTGTCTGAAAGCGGCCTGAGCTCCGTCTCGGTCATTAACAGCTCTTGACACCTCATTTTCAATATCTCGCATCGTCTGTTCATATTCCGCTTCGGCTCGAACCATTGCATTCTTTTTCATCTTAACATTGGTTTGTCGACGCAACTGATCATAAATCGGAATATTGACCGAAAACTGAAGATACTCACCTCGATTGTTTCTGAACTGTTCGTTAAAACTACGAGCCTTGTAGCCCTCTTTGCCCGGATAGTCATAATAAGTAGTAGACCAACCCGCATTAAAAGAAATTGTTGGAGAGTAACTGCCTCGCGCTATCTTAAGTTCATATGCAGCCTTTTTCTTGTTCATCGAGGCAATTTCAGCCTCTGGCAAGCTTGCTTTGGCGATATCAACAATTTCAGAGGTCGAAGCCAAAGAGGTTTGAGGAGCTTCTACACAATTGTCAATGTAAAGTTCCTTCTCAGCAGGCCAAAACATCATATCCTTTAGCGTTATGGTTGCATCCTTTTTGCTATTTTGAACATCAACCAACTGATATTCTTTCTGTGCAAGCTCCGACTCCATACGCACTACATCTGGATGACCTTTTTGTCCAAGTTCCTCCTGACGAAGTGCCTTATCTCGATTGGTCTGTGCGGTCTTCACCTGCTCTTCAAGCACTGCTTCAAGCTCTGAATAATAAATTACATTATAATATGCCATCATAGTTGCGAGGCAGATTTCATCAAGTTTCTGCTGCTCTTGACTAATGCCCATTTTCTCCACGGTTTTGGCCATCTTCACATTGTTGACAGTCTTGAAACCATCAAAAAGAGTTATACTTGCTTGAGCCTGATAGCCATTGTAGAAAGTAGTCAGATCGTTGTATGTATTAGTCTCAGGATCAAGATTTCGTCCATACTGGTTATAGGCATAGGTCTGAGCATCAATTTGTGGAGTAAACGCCTGCAAAATTGCTTGACGTCGCTGCCATCGCTGATCACTCCGGTCAGCTGCCTGAATGCGCATCTGTGTTGAATGACTGACGGCATAAGCCATACAATCATGAAGATTCATTAGCGAATCATTTGGAGCTTGGGCTACTGCCGGTGAAATCCCAAAACAGGCCAATAGAACCGAAATTGCAAATTTATAAATATTGTTTGCCATAATACTTTACAGTTTTTATTTTACACTTTAATATAAGCAATCCTCGTGCCATAAATTATAACATTCTAAATATCAAAGCATTTATACTATTAAAAATTTTAAACCTGTAAAGAATCTTTACACTAACTATAAAGAAACTTTACAGGTTTACAAACACACAAGACAAAGTCAAAAAAAGAAGCATAAAAAAAAGGTCACAAGTGAAAAATCACTTGCGACCTTCGGTTGCCCCACCGGGATTCGAACCCAGTCAAACAGAACCAAAACCTGGTGTGCTACCATTACACCATGGGGCAATCACTTCTTTGCATTACATGGTGTAATGGTAGCAAACATCTTTATTGTTTGCAAGTACACCATGGGGCAAACTTTTACAATTCACTTTCATCGCAGAAAGCGGGCGCAAAGATATGGAAAAGATTTGAAACTTCCAAATTTTTTGGACAAAAAATGATATACACACATAATAATTGATTGAAAAACACTGAATTTTAGGCAAATTTTACAGAAGTAATATCTTATATATAACATAAAAAGAGTATCTTTGCACCATGATTTCATTTGAAGAACTCGGCATTGGAGCCCCACTGCTCCGCGCCATCGAAGAGATGGGTTACGAACAGCCCATGCCTATCCAGGCAGAAGTGATCCCCGTAATACTTGGTACTACCGCAGAGGGCGAAGGCCGCGATGTGGTAGGCTTGGCACAGACCGGCACCGGCAAGACCGCCGCTTTCGGCCTGCCACTGCTCGAAACCATAAATATTGTACCCGTATACCACGACTACCAAATTAAGAAAGACTGGAAGACCGGCAAATGGATGGACCCAGAGGATGCTCCACAGCCTCAGGCACTCATCCTGGCTCCTACGCGTGAGCTCTGCCTTCAGATTGCCGCCGACCTGCAAGACTATGCCAAGTACCTAAAGGGCATAGCCATCCTGCCCGTGTATGGCGGTAGCAGCATAGGCAGCCAGATAGGCCAGCTGAAGCGCGGTGTGCATGTAGTGGTAGCTACTCCTGGCCGACTGATAGACCTGGTGGAGCGTGGCGCATGCCGCCTGGACGAGGTGAAGACACTGGTGATGGACGAGGCCGACGAGATGCTCTCCATGGGCTTCCAGGATGCCATCGAGACTATTTTGAGCAAATTGCCAGAGAACCACCGTACCATGCTCTTCTCGGCCACCATGCCTAAGCCTATTGCCGAGATTGCCAAGAAGTACATGCAGAACCCTGTAGAGGTAACCATAGGCAAGAAGAACGAGGGTTCGGCCAATGTGAACCATGTGTACTACCTGGTACATGCTAAGGATAAGT
>JAUNCV010000184.1 GCA_030526445.1 Bacteroidales bacterium
GACGAAGTTTGCCATTAATCTGAGAAGGCATTCTCTCTGGATAGCTCAACGCATAGGCAATAGGAACCTTCATATCAGGACAACCTAACTGAGCCTTGATGGCTCCATCAGAGAACTGCACCATACTATGGATAATACTCTGAGGATGGACAGCCACCTCAATCTGATCAGCATTCATGCCAAAGAGCCAGCGAGCCTCAATCACCTCAAAGCCTTTGTTCATCATTGAAGCCGAATCGATAGTAATCTTGGCGCCCATATCCCAGTTAGGATGTTTGAGAGCCTGGGCTGCAGTCACATCGCGCATCTGCTCCATGGTAAAAGTACGGAACGGACCACCTGATGCCGTAATGATAAGTTTATCGATAGGCGAACCTCCTGAAGCGCGGTTTGGAATAGTACAGTTGCCCTGTGCATCGTAAAGCCAAGGGAAACAGCCTCGAGCAATACTTTCACCCTCTAAGCACTGGAAAATTGCAGAATGCTCAGAATCGACAGGAAGAATAGGAACCTGATATTCAGCACAAAGGCCTTCTATAAGTTGTCCTGCCACAACAAGTGTCTCTTTATTGGCCAAAGCAAGAGCCTTCTGAGCTTTGATAGCAGCCACAGTTGGACGCAAACCTGCAAAACCGACCATAGCGGTCACTACCATATCGATAGGCTCTGCTGTCACCACCTGACAAAGTGCATCGGAACCAGTCCAGACTTTGATAGGCAAATCGCTCAGAGCCTCCTGAACCTTTTCATAATAGGCTTCATCGACAATAACGACAACTTCAGGCTTGAACTGACGAGCCTGTTTAATAAGTAAATCGGCACTGCGATGTGCTGTGATGGCATATACTGAAAACAGGTCGGGATGTTCGCCAATAACCTCGAGAGTCTGCTTACCGATACTTCCCGTACTGCCTAAGATTGCTATATTTCTCATATTGAGATGATAAAAATTACAAAATTATATAGATGAAATCCATTTAGTAGTTCATAACAGAAAGAGGGTCTATCTCGCTTCCTTTATACCAAATCTGAACATTAACCGAACGTTCAGAAGTGGCTCCCTTACCGCCTGCATGACCAATAACACGGCCTGGCTTGACAGTCTGACCAACTTCGACCAACGAAACTGAAAGACCTGAAAAAAGTGTGAGATAATCGCCAGGATGCTGTATTACCACATGAAAGCCCTCTCCTGCAACATAGCTTACCGAAACAACCGAACCTTCGAGCGGCGCCAAAACTGGAGTCTCACGCAAAACCTTGATATCGATACCTCGATTGGGGGACAACGCCCTTGAAACATCGACAACGCCTTTGATGGGTGCAAGGAAAATAGGGCGACGATCAGCGGGCTCTTTACTAACACCCGAAAGAGTAAAGCGTTCGCGTTCCTCATATTGCTGAGCAAATGTCCTTTCAAGTTCAGAAGCCTGAAGCAAGGTGTCTTGGATAATAGAAGCTGCAGAGTCATAGGGAACTAGTTCTCCCTTTGCTTCACCAGAGAGAATCGCAACCATATTATTCAGATAAAGCAAGCGTACGCGGCTTACCTCTTCCAAACTATCAATTCGCATGCTCATCTGCTCAACCAAAGCGCGTTTCTGCTGATCAAGATAACCCGGCAAATATTGGCGCAATGGTGTCTGCACTATAAGATAGAGCAGTCCCAAGGTCGAGAGGATCACAAGTGGGATCCTATAAAGAAGTGCGCGCTTATAGGTCATGAATGCCAGTATTTTTGTTGCAAAAATAGTGATTTTTTTCGACATACGGTGCTTATTATGACAAAAAATTATTAATTTTTTCTCTTTTTATCAGTTTTGCTTGTTCAGTCGACAGAATTATTCTATCTTTGCAAAGTATATCGCAAAAATCAGTTTCTATGAATGTTGCAGTACTTCTTGCCGGCGGAAGCGGCCGTCGCATGGGCGGCCCTGAGCCCAAACAGTTTATGCAAGTGGCAGGACGAACCATTTTGGAACATAGTATAAGAGCGTTTGCCACCTGCGAAAAAATAGAAGAAATCGTGATTGTCAGCCATGCTGACTACATGGAACGTGTAGCCCAGATTGCGGCTCCATACCCCAAAGTGAAACATATTGTGCCTGGCGGCAAAGAGAGATACGACTCAAGCCTGGCGGCCATTGCCCAATATCAGAAAACTGAAGGAGAGGTCAACATACTGATTCACGATGCAGTGCGGTGTCTTGTGTCTCAACGCATCATCAATGACTGCATATCGGCTCTTGACAACTATGAAGCTGTAGATGTTGCCATTCCTGCTACAGATACCATCGTTGAGGTGAATGAGCATGGACACATTATTCGTATGCCAAACCGCGCTATGATGCGCAATGTTCAAACGCCACAAGGCTTTCATCTAAAGACGATTGAAGAGGCATACAAACGAGGTTTGCAAGACCCGAACTTCATCACAACAGACGACTGTGGTGTGGTACATAGATATTTACCCGACACTCCAATCTTTGTGGTTGAAGGAGATACAACCAATCTCAAGATCACTTATCCCGAAGATTTGATGCTTGCTGAAAAAATTCTTAATCAATAATAATATGAAAAAAATCTTTATTGCAACCGCCATGATTATGGCAATGATGTCTGCTCAGACGCTTTCTGCACAGACTCAAGGAACAGAACAGAAAACCGAAACTAAAAGCATTTTAGGCAACCTGCTTAATGGTGCATTAAGCGGTGCAACCGAAGCAGTTAATAACTCTTCAATCGGACAGGCTACCAATGGCTTGCTTGGCAACTTGATTTCATCAGTAACAGGAAGTGTTACAACTACAGAGGCTACCATTCAAGGCAACTGGAGCTATTCACGTCCATCGGTTCAGTTTGAAAGTGAAAACCTTCTGAAGAATGCAGGCGGTACAGCTATAGCTACCAAAGCTGAAGACAAGATTGCAAGCATCTACAAACTCGTAGGAATTAAGGAAGGAACTTTAACCTTCAACTTTGAGAAGGACGGCAAACTCACCTACAGCATGGGCCGCATTACCCGCAATGGCACCTGGACCTTCAATGACGAAGACAAGAGTGTTACAATTACTACTGCTCGAGGAGCCTCTTACAAAGCTTACGCAACCGTTTCGGGCAACCAGATGGCTCTCACCTTTGACGCAAACAAGCTCTATGAACTCATGCAGACCATTGGCAGCAAATTCAAGTCTTTGAAGAGCATAACCACCCTTATGAGCCAGTACAGCGGTGCAAAGGTTGGTTTCACCCTTGAGAAAAAATAATACTCTCAACAAAGAAGTTTTTGAAACAGATATGAAAAAAAGGCAGGATTCCAATTGGAATTCTGCCTTTTTAGTTGTCGGGGTGACCCGGTTCGAACGGGCGACCTCTACGTCCCGAACGTAGCGCGCTACCAACTGCGCCACACCCCGAAGAAATCGGGTGGTGGCAACGTTTCTTTGGGAAACTGCGCCACACCCCGAAGAGCATAACGCCCGATTCGCGAGGAATCAGGCGTTAAATATATTAATCAGCGTTGAGGTTGATACGCTTGAATGCCTTAACTGTGAGGCCCTTCTGAGCCTTGTCAAGGTACTGAGCAACAGAAACCTTAGAATCGTTGATGAACTCCTGATCGAGGAGGCAGTTCTCCTTGAAGAACTTAGCAAGACGACCCTTAGCGATATTCTGAATCATGCCCTCGTTGAGGTTAGCTGCCTTCTCAGCTGCGGTCTCAGCCATGATCTTACGACCCTGCTCAGCCTGCTCAGCGGTAATCCAGCCCTTAGACATGTTGCTCTCGATGTGATCCTCGCTGTCGAAGTGGTTAGGGTTGAGACCAGCCTTCTTGAGAGCAGCAGCAACTGCCTTCTCAACCTGCTCATCCTT
>JAUNCV010000185.1 GCA_030526445.1 Bacteroidales bacterium
AGACTTTTCTACCTTATTACATACAATGTATTGATTATCAATATTTAACACATTCCATGGCTGAATCTGTAGCTTGCAGGAAACGCTGGATAGTGTTTCGGGAAACGGTATTTCGCTGAGCCAACGAGCCGAAACATACGGCTCTGGTCTGCTTAGCCAGACTCTCCAGCTCATCGGACCAGGGGATATTGTCCCACGCTACATTCTCGCAGATGTCGTACGAAGGAACGCCCTGCTGGCTGAGTGTCACCTGTACTGTGCCGGTTGGGAACGGAACGCGAGCCACCATCGGCTCGAGTTTTACATCGGCCAAAGTTTCAAGATATTCATCGCCCAGGGCATCGTTGCCCACGGCACTGACTGCAATATTTCTCCATCCGAACTGACCTGCATGAAAGGCAAAGTTGGCAGGAGCACCACCTATTTTTTTCCCTTCAGGAAGACAATCCCATAACGCCTCCCCAAGGCCTACAATAATATTTTTGTTCATTTTTTTACCCGATTAGAATTTGAATATCTGTGCACCAATCTGGAAATAGGCACGATCCATGACAGGATTGAAGACTGCTGTAGCAAAGACTGGCAATGTATAGCGCGATGTGACCTTTAGGTTATATCGCGCACTCATCTGGATGTGTATAATACCAGCCTTGTCGCTATAGAATGTGCTTGAGTCCCCCTTCTTGCTTGCCAGGGTAAAAGTGCCACCTATGCCGGCATGGAAACTCCACACATCTGTCCGATACAGAGGATATTCGGCGTAGACAAAGGTCGAATATCGATTAGCAGAATTGTCCTGCCAACGGTCGCGACCGAATATAATGGTCGACCACTGGAGTGTCAGAGGGAAGTTTTGCAGATTTTGGGCAGCATCCCATGTCAGGTTGCAATCAAGGAAGCGACCAGTTGTTCTTGCACTGTAGTTGAAGAACTCCTTATTGTTGTAGTCGGCGCCTGGCGAGAAATTATAAGTATCCCATAGAGCCAGTTTGAATGCTCCATACTCCACTTCGCCAAAAAAATTGAATTCCTTGTAGTTGCCCGAAGTGTTGGTGCCACCCCACAATCCGAACTTGAAATGTTCTTTTTGGTCGTGAATGGCCAGATCGGTACACATCACCAAGCCGTCGCTCACTTCAATACCGCGCCACAGATGATTGTTTGCCACCTCCAAGCCCCAATCCACATATTGGCTCACATCACTTTTGTTCTGAGCATGAGCCAGGGTGCACGCACACACCCCAGTCATGAACAGGAAGCATTTTAAGACCTTCATAATCATACTACTTTTCAAAATCAATGATAACCTTCATGGTTGTTGCTTTATTGGCGTCGATATACTTATATGCATCATCATATTGTTCGAAGCTGAAACGGTTAGAGATGAGAGGCTCGAGATTGACAATACCACGGCTCACGAAATCGACCGCAGTCTGGTAGTCTTCATGACGATACATCATTGTGCCGATAAGGCGCAATTCATGTTCGCCAAGGTAGAACATACTGAGTGCAGGATCTTTAGCAAAAACGGCCACAATCACGATGTCGCTACCCTTTTCAATCGTTTCCATCAGCGAACGTACGCTCGACTCTACACCTGCCACCTCAAAACCGACTTGATAACCCTCTTCGCCAAAGACCTCCTTTACGGCATCCTTGAGTGTAGTGTTGAGCACATTGGCTGTATATTCAATGCCACAAGCCTTGGCTTTTTCCAAACGCAGGTCGCTCACATCGGTGATAAGTACCTTCTTGGCGCCTCGAGCCTTGCAGAACTGTGCCACCAGGTTTCCGATGGCACCAGCGCCGCTTACCACCACATTCTTGCCTTTTACATCGGTGCGGCTGGTAGCATGTGCACCTACGGCCGAAGGCTCAATCATGGCGCCATAATCAAGGCTCATGCCTTCGGGCAACACCACAATGCGGTCGTCGGTAGTGACGAAATAGTCTTGTGCCACACCATCGGCCTGAAAAGCCTCTACGCGAAGGTGCTCACATACATTATACTGTCCACGCCTACATGGGCCACATTCGCCACACACCAACTGAGGGCGAGCTGTAATGTTGTCGCCAGGCTTGCAATTGGTCACTTCTGGTCCTACTGCAACCACTACAGCCGAATACTCATGGCCTTGAACCACAGGGTAGAAAGTGGCTGGATGCAAGCCATGATAGGAATGAATCTCACTGCCACAAATGCCAATGCGCTTCACGTTGATAAGCACCTGATGGGCCTTCAGTTCTTCTGCCTTGGGCGCTTCGATATTCTTGAATTCAATGTTCTTAGGAGAAACTAAAACTGCCTGTCTCATAATGTTATATCTTTTTAAAAATTACTGATTAGAATGATGCTTTGCGCTTTTCGAGTTCACTTACAATTTCGTTATATTGTTTTCTGTTCAGACGATAGAACAGCATGATACCTGCAGTGATGATCCAAAGGATACCAGGCACAGTACTGAATGCATGGTGAATTACCTCTTTTACAGCCTCAGATTGCTCAATGTTGGCCTCATAACCGGCCCAGCCCATAGCAAGGGCAAGCAGCGAGGTGCCGAGCGCCATGCCTATCTTATTGGCCAATGATATAAACGAATACTGGAAGCCGTCGTTGCGAATACCTGTCTTCCACTCTCCATACTCTGCACAGTCTGGAATGATAGCATAGATGGCTGTATTAAAGCCAGATAAGAAGAATTGTGCCAAGGCTGCAAATGTGTAGAAAAGCACAGGTTCTGTATTTGGAGAGAAGAAATAGAGAGCCACCATGCTCACACCCATAAAGACACTGAACAGACTGGCTGCCCAACCCTTGTTTCCAGTCCATTTGAAAACAATTGGGAACAGTGCTGCACCGATGATCGAAGGAACAACAATCACACTAGAAAAGAATGAAAACAGATCTTCATTGCCCTCCACATACTTAAAGTAATAGATTAAGTCGGCATTGCGGCCATAGAGAATAAAGCCGAAAAGTATCTGTCCGATTACAGCCATGATGAAAGGCTTATTTTTGAGCACAGCCTTGAGTTGCTCCTTGATAGGGGCCGCGTTTTGCTGAATAGGAATTTCTACAACCTCCTTGGTCTTGGCAAAACAGAACCAGTGGCAAAGGGTGAATATCAGGCCGTAGATTGCAGCCACACAGAGAAATCCTTGCGCACTACTCAAAGTACCATCGCCGCAATATTTCACCAAAGGAACGGTAATGATGTTGATCACACCGATAGCAACCATAGCTGCAACAGAGCGGCTTGTGTTTATTTCTGCACGCTCGTCAATGTTTTGGGTCATTGAACCGCACAGGGTTCCATAAGGGAGGTTTACGCAGGTGTAGCCCAAGACGAGCAATCCGTAAGTAACACTCATGTATATGATTTTGCTTGTCTGGCTCATCTCGGGATGTGCCCAAAAACTGAGCACGAGTACCAAAGCCGTAATAGGCGCGCCAAAGAGGAGCCAGGGACGATAACGCCCCCAACGTGATTTGGTTCGATCGCTCAAATTGCCAATGATTGGATCATTGATTGCATCCCAGAAGCGAGACACCAGCATGAGGGTCGCCACAGCAGCCATGCCAATACCGAACACATCGGTGTAGAATATCATGAGAAACGATACTACAAATGACCAACTGAAGTTACATCCTACATCGCCAAAGCCATAGGCCAACTTGCTAATAAAAGGCACTTTACCGCCTTCTTGTTTTTCTTTATTACAATACATAGGAATTGTGTTATGTTTGTTTGTAAGTTTTGATATTCCAAACAAGATTTCTTAGCTAGCATTTTTCTTGTTTTGACGGTGCAAAGATAGGAACTTTAATATTGCCATCCAAAC
>JAUNCV010000186.1 GCA_030526445.1 Bacteroidales bacterium
GACCAAATCTTCGAAAAGATGATTGTAGTCCTCCACACAATAATCGCCCACTCTCTTCATGTTTGAGATGGCTTTTATTTTACCAGTTTTCACCTCCATGAAAGCTGCCCAGCCCTCAGCTGCATTCAGTTCAACAATACGCTTTGCCAATTCATAATCGAGTATCTCTTGCATCTCAACATTAAGGGTAAGATGCACGTTCGAACCATTCACAGCCGGCTGCAGGGTGATATTGGTCATGCGCCTTCTTACCTTTTGCACAATGCCTCTGCCTGGGATTCCTGCTAGTTCTTTGTCAAAACCCTTTTCTACACCTCTTCGGCCATGTCCCGCCTTTTGTGTCGAATCAGGCCCCTGCTTGGCATAAACCGTTCCAATTGAGGCAGCCGCCATTCTTCGATCTCCATACGGACGATATCTGTGAGCACGCTCATCTCGAGAAACGCCATTCAGATAGTTGATCTTGCTGAAGTAGGGCTTTTCTCGAAGTCGCTTATAGTCCATATAGGGCAAGGCTCGCAACAACAAATAGTGGCCTTTACGCTGATTATATGCCTTGAGAACTTCCTCGCCCCACTGACGTTCGCTTTTGGTGTTACGTGTTGGGTCAGAAAAGGCTCGAGCCAATGCTTTACTTCCTTCTCCGCCAGGTCCGAAATAGTGTAGAATTGTATCCAAAGGTATATTTACCCTTCCTCTCGCATCGGGCTTGGTAGTTGATTTAAAATCGAGATATACATCATATTCTGGCAGACTTCCTGCCAGCATCTCCCCACCCTCTGCAAAGATAAATCCTCGCACCGGATCAATGCTTCGTTCACCTCTGCTCAATGTGGTCATCTTGCTTCGGTATGCCTTGCCATGCACAAAGACAGTCTGCACCGACTGATACCAAATACAGCCGGCATAAAAGAGCAGAAGACCTGCCAAGATACCAAAATAGAGTTTGAAACGGTTGTTCATTAATCTGCAAAAGTTATTTCAAGCGATAAGGAGGCTCATCTGCCGTTATAAGGTCCGCTTTTGAGCTCAAGTCACCACGCACCTTTTCGGGTTTGTTTTTGCTGGTCAACTCGCCCCATGTCGAAATTGTCACATATCGCGCATCGGCAAGCTCCTCTTTCAATTTACCCAAGTCATAGATTGCCATGTCATAGGCATACCTAAGTTGGATATAGCCATAGAGCATAAACATAATCAGGAAGGCTTTTCCCATATGCTTGCTATAGAACTCTTTTGACAGAGGCGACTTGTTGCTGTCTATGATATTTCCAGCCTTATGAAGAAAGGCCTCAGTCTTCTCCTTCGTCTCCATACCTGTTTATCGCTTAATCGGTTTCGTTGCAATACGCAACTTGGCACTTCTTGCTCGAGGATTGCGATCTATCTCTTCGTCGGTCGGAAGGATAGGCTTATTATTAACTGCTTTGAGAGGTGCAAGGCTTCGTCCATAGAAATCCTTTTCCTCCTTTCCGTCAGGACGACCTGAGCGAATCACGTTCTTCACAATGCGATCTTCGAGCGAATGATAAGTCATCACGACGAGTCTTCCCTCTGGAGCCAAACACTCAACAGCAGCCTCAAGCATCTCTTCAAGCGCTTGCATCTCATGATTCACTTCAATTCTCAATGCCTGAAACGCCTGTGCCAACTCTTTTTTCTGGGCACGAGGATCAATCATCGGGAGCAATACAGACTGCAAGTCTCCGGTCGTCAGGATTGGCTGTGACTGACGTCTCTTAGCAATAGCAGCCGCCATACGGCGAGCCTGTTTCAATTCGCCATACAAACTCAGAATTCGGGCAATCTCCTCTTCTGGAGCATTATTGAGCAAATCTGCAGCTGTCATGCCATCACGAGTATTCATGCGCATATCAAGGGGTGCATCTAAACGGAAAGCAAAGCCTCGGGTAGCATCGTCAAGATGATGGCTTGACACTCCCAGATCAGCCAGGATACCATCCACCTTCTCTACGCCATGATAGCGCATCCAATTGCGAAGATAGCGAAAGTTACTACGCACAAAAGTGAAGGTGCCCTTTTGAAACACCTCATCCTCCCCGTTACGTTCTGCATCGGGATCCTGATCGAAACTGTAAAGATGACCTTTGCCCGCCAATTTTTCCACAATGGCACGGCTATGACCTCCGCCTCCGAAAGTTACATCAACATAGACGCCATCGGGGCGAATCTGAAGACCCTCGAGACACTCCTCGAGCATTACTGGAATATGATATTCTGACATTATTTTTGCAATTGTTCAATCTATTTCGGCGGTAAAGGTAAGCATTTCCATTGAAACAAACAAAAATAATGCAAAAAAACTAAAGTTTTTACCCAAAATTTATGGCAAATTAGCAAGATTCTCCCATAAAATGGGAAAGATATTTATTCGAAGCTAATATAATGCGACAATTTTTCAAGCGTCTCTTCATCAAAAACGCCTAACTGTTTCAACTCCGCCATCGATTGAATCCTCTTGTGTTTCTCCCTATAATTCACAAGAGCTTTCGTCTGTTCATAAGAGATGTACGGATGTCTATTTATTTCCCTGAAAGACAAAATATTAATTCTCAACATCTGCACAAGTGATTCATCTGCCTTAAACCACTTGTTACACCAATCGTCCATGTAACTTTGAGCAACTTCCCAAGTAAGCCTTTCGCGCAGTTGTTCAGGCGAGTAGAACCCTCCCAACCTCTCTCTGTAATCAAGTATCACGGAAGCCGTTCTACCTGCAATACCAGGAACTCTCACTAAGGTTGCACTATCAATAACATTCAGTTCCAAGAACAATGGAGAACCGAACTTGTTGCTTCTTCTTTCTTGAGTCAGTTTTTCCACAGCATCCTCCACCCTATCCACGACCTTCGCAGTCATTGTCTTTTCTGAGGTCTTTGAGGGCGTACTCACCTGCTGCACCAATGACGACGACTGAGCAGCAACTTTTGAAGCCACTTCACTTTTCACTACATTTTTGGCGTCAATAACTCTTTCGAGCTGAGCCAACTGAATTTCCAATTGTTCAATACGTTTTTCCTGCTCCTGATCAGACAATATATGCCGTCCTACAAACAGTAAGACAACAAATATACAAAATGCATAAACACTTCGCACAACAGGCTTTGACATATTGTTATTTTTCATAGAAACTTCATTTTTTCGCTGCAAAAGTGACAATAATTCAGCAAACCGCCAAATTTCTTATCAAAAAATTTGATATAAAATCAAAATACGCTATCTTTGCAGACAAAACCTAACAAAAAAGCGATATGTTTATTTCCATCGATGAATTCGAACGCATTAGCGATATTTTTGCTATTAGCGCCTACTTCCTTTTCACAGGAATCAATGCCTACCGCATGTTCGTCCATGGCAGAGGTCATCTCCAGGACGTGACCGCATGGTTGCTCGTATGGTGGACAATCCTCGTCTTCGACAAATTCATTGCCTATTTTTTTGATCATAACACCATAGACGGTGCTCATGCCCAAACAATATACAAATGCTTAGCTAACATGGTTGACATGACATGCGCTGTTGGCTGCGTTATGGTTGCCTACACCTTGTCATATGTTCGTCGCGTCACTTTCCTAACAGTTTTGACTCATGCCAGTCCATATATCCTCTGCATTATAAGTTATTTATTGACCTACGACAAACTATGGATGTGGGTTGCCTTTTTCTGGACCATCATCTATGGCCTGTTCTATTTCTTTTTCTTCATGTCCAAATTCAAGGCATACACCAAAAGAATGAAGGCTGCTTATTCAAATGACACCTCACGAAATCTTGACTGGCTT
>JAUNCV010000187.1 GCA_030526445.1 Bacteroidales bacterium
ATTTTACCATTTTCGCACAATAAGCACGATTTTAGGAAAGAAAGTTTGGTGAAATGCCACAAAGTACATACCTTTGCAGTGGCAATTTTATTGTTTGAGAACTTGTTACATTCCTCAGTCTTTTACAAAAGAATAGCTTTGTACATGCAAACTAAATGCTTGAGGGTCTCATCGCCCCCATTAACCTTTTAAATACACGAATATGAAAAAGTCATTATTCTTTGTTGCAGCTGCAATGCTGCTGATGACCTCTTGCAAAAAAGCGGGCAATGAGCCAATGAGAGAGGTGTACTACAACGCCAAAATTTATACTGCCGACAGCCTCCAGCCCGAAGCTACCGCTTTGGTGATTGAAGAGGGCAAGATTGTTTATGTGGGCAATGACACCGAAGCACTTGCTATGGTCAAGGCCGACAGCCTGCGCCATGATGTGGGTCAGAAACGCATCATCCCAGGCTTGATTGATGCACACTGCCACTTTATCATCCTTGGTTCGGTTGCCAGTGGCAAGAAAATGCTCACCATCGACTCTGGGTGGAGCCATGAAGAGACACTGAAGCAGATTAAGAAGTGGGCTGATGAGAACCCTGATGTAAAACAGATTTATGGCATGGGCTGGGGTCCTAATGTGAAGCCTTCGGCCGCAGAACTCGATAAACTCGGCATTGATCGCCCTATCGTGCTCAACGATATTGATGGCCACACAGCTTGGGTAAACAGTGCAGCACTGAAGGCTGCTGGTGTGGACCGCAACTACAAGGATATTGCCCCAGGAGCTAGCTACTTTGAACGTGATAAAGATGGCAACCCCAACGGCATAGTGCGCGAGCCATCACAGTGTTCTTGGCTCACTAAAAAACTCAAATTCACCGCCAAAGAAGATATCAAGAAGGGACTTCCAATCTTGACCGGTGCATTCAATGCAGCAGGTATCACTGCGGTTTATGACGCAGGTTTGCTTGGTGCCGAAGACGAAGATGGTTTGCAGGCTGTGGTCGAGACAAATCCTACGATAAGAATCTTTGCCTCAGTGCTTTATGATGGTAGCGAGACACCAGACGAATATGCAGCACGCGCCTCAAAACTCATGGAGCAATATCAAACCGATATGCTTCGAGCCAACACAATGAAAGTATTCAAGGACGGCACAACCGATGCCGGCACCAGCCTTGTGTACAAGCCATTCACCAAAACTCTTGACAAGAAGCAAGGCACCGGTAACTGCATCACTCCGAACGAGAAACTGCAGGCTGTGGCCGAGAAGGCTGCCAATCTGGGCATGAACATTCATGTGCACACCATTGGTGACCGTGCCGTTAGCGAGACCCTCGACGTGATGCACAACCTTGGCCAAATTAAAGGCACCAAGACTTTGGCTCACTGCGAGTTGCTGAGCAATGGTGCATTCGAAAAGTTCATCGAGAACGAGGATGTATTCTGCACCACAACACCTATCTGGAACAGAGCTTCGATTGCCGACAACCAGATTGAATATCTGGGCGAAGAGGAATTTATGAAATATCACATCCCTGTCAAAGATCTTATTGACAGCGGCAAGAAGGTGACCTTCAGTAGTGACGTGCCTGCCTCACGCGACGGTTTTAACCCAATGAACAACATCTGGGCAGCTGCTTGTGAGGGCATCGACCCAGAAATTCTGGACCGCAAGGGCAAGAATCTCTCTATTGCACAGTGCATTGATTCCTACACCATCAGAACAGCAGAACAGGTAGGTGCTCAGGACGAGATTGGCAGCCTCACCGCTGGCAAGTGGGCCGATTTCGTAATTCTCAATCAAGACATCTTCCAGATTGACCCAAGAACCATCAGAGACGTCAAGGTGGAAAACACCTTCCTGAAGGGTGAAATCATCTACAGTTTGGAAGAAGAATGATAGCAAAATGCTACCGAAGGATTCCCGATATTATCCCGATACCATCCCGATACATTCCCGAAGGATTATCGAGAAACAGAAAAAACAAAAAGAAAGCAGGCTCCCGAGAGTCTGCTTTCTTTTTGCTACTAAAATGTCATTTTACCTGAATTTGCAGTGATGCAGGTTTGCCAACTCCTGTGGTGGTAAGTGTGACCGCGCCCGAGGCCGGCTGACTCTGAATGAGTATCTGTGCAAGGCCATTGAAAGTAGGAATGCGGAAGTGCTGGCATTCAAGTTCATCAGGATGCTCGCTGCCCTTGAAGGCAGGATCGCCATTGCCAACACCCAGGATGCGTGCCGGACCTGTGAGCGAGATTTCTATCTCCTCGCAAGCCGTAGAAACAAAACGGCCCTTCTTGTCATTGAGCTGCAAGGTAACAACTGCCACATCGCGCCCATCGGCCAGAATCTGGGTTCGGTCAGCACTCAGCGCCATAATGGCAGCAGGACCTGTGGTATGGAGCTTCTCCTCCATCACCTTTCGGCCATGATTATAACCCACAGCACGCAGGCTTCCAGGCTGATAGGTAGCACGCCATGAGAGGTGTCCATTCTTAGGCATTGGCTTGCGGCCAAGGCTCTTGCCATTGACCCACAACTCAACTTCCTCACAGTTCGAATATGCCCACACATCGACCTCTTCGCCTTCGTGCCCCTGCAGATTCCAATGAGGCAGAAGATGCAGAACAGGCTCGTTGGTCCACCAAGAACGCAAATACCAAACCTCATCTTTGGGGAAACCGCAATAATCGAGCAAACCGAACTCTGAACCCACTGCCGGATAACCCAAAGGATTGGGCTCACCACGATAATCGAAGCCCGTCCAATAGAAGAGACCGCTGGCCCAAGGCGTTTCGGCATAGAACTTCCAGCCTCGCTCAATGACATTCTCATAAGTGGTGTCGGTACGATTGATGGCAGGCATCCATCGGCCCTCAGCATCGGGGAAATAAACGCCACGTGTGCCACAGCCGGTTGTCTCTTCAGTGCCCACAATCTTCCAGTCGGGATGAGCGCGACGACGGTTCATGACATCGTTTTGCACAATGTAGTTGTAGCCCACAACTTCGAGCCCCTGAATGAGCTGATAGCCGCCAGCATTGGCAATGGTCACCGGACGCGATGGGTCGAAGCGATGGGTGTATTCGCGCATTGATGCAGCCATACGCGTACCAATGACTGAGTTCTCGAGTCCCCACTCCTCGTTGCCATCGCTCCACATTATAATAGATGGGTGGTTGCGGTCACGACGAATCATGCGTTCGAGCAAACCGATGTGCTCTGGACTGAGGCCCATCAAACGGTTCTCATCAATGACGAGCATGCCAAGGCTATCGCACACATCAAGCAAAGCAGGAGTCATAGGATTGTGCGAGGCACGATAGGCATTGCAACCCATGGCCTTGAGCTGACGAATGCGCCACACCTGCAAGGCATCGGGAATGGCACTGCCCACACCAGCATGATCCTGATGGCAGTTTACGCCCTTGAGTTCAATATTCCGACCATTGAGGAAGAAACCTTCGTCGGCCGTGAACTTGATATCGCGAATGCCACAAGGCGTGTCGGTAGCATCGATGACACGCCCCTGACACACCACTTCGGTGCGAAGCGTGTAGAGATAGGGATCATCGACATCCCAAAGATGCGGATTTTCTACCACCAGCTGGCATTGATTGTCTTGCACCTCTTTGGCCAAAATGGTTTGCGAAGAGGTTTCGACCGAAGTCACCACCTGCCCTTCTGCATCGAGCAATGACTGGCGAACAAGATAAGTATCGGGCACGAGCGCACCATTATCGACCTCCGAACTGACCTGCAATGTGGCCTT
>JAUNCV010000188.1 GCA_030526445.1 Bacteroidales bacterium
GGAGCTATGAGCTGACCGACTTTGTGGCACAATGCGCCACCAGCCCACAGTTTGCAGAGCAGATCAGAGCCATGTCTCATGCCGAGATTTTGCAGATCGATGGCGTGCAGTCTCTGCTCTCTCAGCTCATTACCATTGGCGCCTCGGGCTCGGTGTTCGGCATCCTGCTGGCCTTTGGCATGATGTTCCCCAATGCCGTTATCTATCTGCTCATTCCACCCATGCCGCTCAAAGCTAAGTGGCTGGTGATTGGCTATGGTGCCTTCGAGCTCTTTGCTGGCGTATGGGGCATTCAGTCGGGCATTGCCCATTTTGCCCACCTGGGCGGCATGCTGTTTGGCTTTGTGTTGATTCTCTTCTGGCGCAAACACCACAAAATTGAATTCTGATGAGCAATATTATTGACAGATACAAGAACCTGAATCTCCCAGGCAAGCTGATTGCCATTCAGGTAACGGTCTGGTTGCTGGTGCAACTTAGCCGTCTCATTCACTTCCCATGGCAGTACTGGCTGGCCCTCGATAGTGACTTTATAGCTTTGCTATGCCGTCCCTGGACACTCTTCACCTATATGTGGATGCATGCAGCATTGGGCGACGATGTCTTCCACATAATCTTCAACATGATGTGGCTGTGGTATTTCGGTCAGTTCTTTTTGCGTTACCATAGTAACAAACAATTACTCACCGTGTTCATCTGCGGTGGTTTGCTGGGCGGCTTGGCATTTCTCTTGTTGAGCAATGGCTATCTGGTAGGCGCCTCGGGTGCCATCTTTGCCTTGGTGGCAGCCGTAGCCGTTCGCCAGCCCGACGAGCCCATTTACCTGAACTTTTTTGTACGCATTGTGCCCATTCGCATGAAGTGGTTCGCTCTCATTGCACTGGCCCTCAACCTCATGCACCTGACCAGCGGCAGCAATACCGGCGGCATCATCTGCCATCTGGGCGGCATGCTGTTTGGTGTGCTTTTCGAACTCAACCTCCGCTATGGCTGGACCAAAAAACTTTATCAGCCCAAGCCAAAGATGCAGGCTTCGATGGGTGGCAAACGTCCGGTGGGCAATGAGCGCACCAAAGACCGTGACTACCAGCAGCGTCAACCCGATCAGCAACAGCGCATCGATGCCATTCTCGACAAGATAAGCCGCAGTGGTTATGATGGTCTTTCGGCCGAAGAAAAGGCATTTCTCTTCGACGCCAGTCATCGCAAACGCAACACATAAGCGCCAATAAAGCAACATTTTTCTATATATTTTTGCTTTACGGCTACATAATTGGCCAAATATTTCAATAATTCGATTATTTAGATTATATTTGCGCCCGATTCTATAAGAATCCAATCTATAGGAAATTAACTAAAAACAAATAATAATTATGGCTAGTCAGGAAGAAGTTTTCAAGAAGCTCGTCTCACACTGCAAGGAGTATGGCTTCGTGTTCCCTTCAAGTGAAATCTACGATGGCCTCGGCGCTGTTTATGACTACGGTCAGAATGGTGTTGAGCTCAAGAACAACATCAAGCGTTACTGGTGGGAGGCAATGACCAAGTTGCACGAGAACATCGTCGGCATCGACGCTGCTATCTTTATGCACCCAACCACCTGGAAGGCTTCAGGTCACGTTGACGCATTCAATGACCCACTCATCGACAACAAGGACTCTAAGAAGCGCTATCGTGCCGATGTGCTCATCGAAGAGGCTATTGAGAAATATAACGAGAAGGTTGAAAAGGAGGTTGAGAAGGCTCGCAAGCGCTTCAAGGACTCTTTCAACGAAGAGCAGTTCCGCACCACCTCACCTAAGGTGCTCGAGCTCATCGAGAAGCGTGACGCCCTTCACAAGCGTTTCCAGGATGTGATGAACTCGCCTAACGGCATCGACCTCGAGGCTATGAAGCAGATCATCATCGACGAGGAAATCGTTGACCCAATCAGCGGCACCCGCAACTGGACCGACGTTCGTCAGTTCAACCTCATGTTCTCGACCGAGATGGGTTCTACCGCCGATGGCGCTATGAAGATCTACCTCCGTCCAGAGACCGCACAGGGCATCTTCGTTAACTACCTCAACGTGCAGAAGACTGGCCGCATGAAGCTCCCATTCGGTATTGCTCAGATTGGTAAGGCTTTCCGTAACGAAATCGTAGCTCGTCAGTTCATCTTCCGTATGCGCGAATTTGAGCAGATGGAGATGCAGTTCTTCATCAAGCCTGGTACCGAGCTCGACTGGTTCGCTAAGTGGAAGAAGACCCGCCGCTCATGGCACGAGGCTCTCGGCTTCGGCAGCCACATGTACCGTTTCCACGATCACGACAAGCTGGCTCACTATGCCAACGCTGCTACCGATATCGAGTTCAACATGCCATTCGGCTTCAAGGAGGTTGAGGGTATCCACTCTCGCACCAACTTTGACCTTTCTCAGCATGCTAAGTACTCAGGCAAGAAGATTGAGTACTTCGACCCAGAGACCAACGAGAGCTACACCCCATACGTTATCGAGACCTCTATCGGTGTTGACCGTATGTTCCTCTCTGTGATGGCTGCTTCTTATAAGGAAGAGGTTGTCAACGAGAAGGGCGACACCCGCGTAGTTCTCTCTCTCCCACCAGCATTGGCTCCAGTCAAGGTGGCTATCCTCCCACTCGTTAACAAGGACGGCCTGCCAGAGAAGGCTGAAGAGATCCTCAAGGAGCTCCGTTACGACTACAACTGCCAGATCGAGGTGAAGGACTCTATCGGTAAGCGTTACCGTCGTCAGGATGCCATTGGCACTCCATACTGTATCACTGTCGATGGCCAGACCATTGAGGATAACACCGTTACCCTCCGCTACCGCGACACTATGCAGCAGGAGCGTGTGGCTATTGCAGACCTCCACAAGATCATTGGCGACTCAGTGAACATCTCTTCACTCCTCCGCAAGATCGAGAACGACTGATCAAGACGACAGAATTCAAAAGAATGACAAAAAATATCAAATTACTTGCACTTTCATTGCTGGCGATGGGCTCTGTGTTCACCGCCTGCAATAAAGATGACGACAGCATTGACTACACCAAGTACTACGAGTGGCGCGACAAGAATAACCTCTATGCAGACCTCTGCTTGCAGGATATCAAGCAAATGGGCCCAATGGCCTATTTCACCGACTCTGTTCGTAGCCAGAAGGAGCCATGGGCTTTGCGCCACACGCTCTATCGTGTGCTCCGTGCCGCTAACGAAGATAGCCTCCGCGCCATCAACAAATGGTACAGCCCTCTCTACAACAGCAAGCTCAAGGCTCACTACACGCTCTACGATACCAAGTCGGTTATGGAGCGTTTCGATGACAACCTTGTGCTCAGCAGCAAAGAGAGCCGCAACAATGCCGAGCTGATGAACAAAATCTTCGGCATCGGTTACCGCTACGGCATGCCTGGATATGAGCTGAAGGCAGACACTCTCGAGTCAAAGCAGGTCGAGTTTCTCGAAGACTTCACCCCAGGTTCGGTTATCACCGGTTGGGGCGATGTGCTGCAGAATATGCATATTGGTGACAGCTGGTTGGTTTTCATCCCTTGGTTCCTTGGCTATGGCCAGCAGGGATCGGGCTCGAACATTGACCCTTACACCAACCTCTTCTTCCGCATCGAACTCTGCGACATCACCAACTGGGGTGCTACTCTCCCCAAGGAAGAGCAGTAATCTTGATATACATTATATAATATAAAAAGTCCTGCCAGCTCACAC
>JAUNCV010000189.1 GCA_030526445.1 Bacteroidales bacterium
GCATGCAGCAAAGATTCTGGAACTTACGCTGCTGATACAGTTTTTCAATTTCTGGAAGTACGTTGCGGTCAGTAACACCTGCACGTATCACATAAATCTGCAAGTCTGAAAGACGTGAGCAAATCATAGCATCGGCAATAACCGAAGCAGGAACTGAGTCGATGATGATATACTCATACTTCTTACGAAGATCTTCGATCAAAGCTGCCAACTTTTCTGACATCAGCAACTGCACTGGATTTGGAGGAATAGGACCTGCAGGAAGGATATCAAGATGATCGTTAGCGGCAGACTCAAAAATACACTGATCAAGTTCGGCCTTACCTACAAGATAACTTGAAAGACCTATGCGACGTGAAGGACACTCGCCTTCCTTGAAGAGCAATGGATTCTTATGGCCCTTGCGGATATCCATATCAATCCAGATAGATCGCTTTTCGGTATTGGACAAACATGAAGCCAGATTGACAGAGACAAAACTCTTACCAGCACCTGGGGCAAATGAGGTGAAGAGCAATACCTGAGGGCGCTTTCCGTTGCTATCGGTAATAAACGACAGGTTACTCTGCACAATATGGAAACCTTCGGCCAAAGCATTCTTTGAACTGTTTTTGATGACAATCTTGTTCGATTTGATGCCAATAGGCTTTTTAGTCACCTTTGCCATAAATCGTTCGAATGCTGTAGTCTTAAGATTTCTCGGCTTATAACCAGGCACCTCGCCAATGAACGGAATAGTAAGTACCTCTTCAATATCACGACGACCACGCACCGTATTGTTGAAGAAAACAATAAGGAACAAGAACACCGCTGGTAGAGCTAAACCCACACCAATAAACTTGATATAAATGCTTGAAGCAATAGGCGATATAGGAGAAGTATCACCCATAGGGTCTTCAATGATTCGGGTATCAGCTTCACTGACAGCCAACTGGAGGCGCAACTCCTCTCGCTTCTTTAAAAGGAAAGAGAAGTAAGACTGCTTGTACTCGCGCATGATAGAGAGCGACTTGGTCTCAATTGAGGTACTGTCGTATTTGCTCTTACGATCAGGCTTTGCCGCAGAGGCATATCGTGCCACACGGCTACTTGCCTGTCGAGCCTCACTGGCCAAAGTCTCTACATAGGAATCAAGCGTGCTTCGCAGAGTCATCTCCATGGTTTCGAGAGCCACATCAATGCGACGCACTGCCGGATTGTCGATAGAAGAGTTAGCAATAAGACGATTTCGCTGCTGAATCTGGCTGTTGTATGCTGTAATCTGACCCTGCACACCAGCCTCCTGAAGACCAGGAAGAACAGGTACATAATCTTTAGACGAAACTGCCTGACCTACACGGCTGCGAATATCTTTTGCAGCATTCAACTGTGCCATAATGGCATTATAAGAATCCTGCGCCTTCAAGCGAGAGTCAATCAAATCGGCGGCAACAGACTTGGCCGACGAAGGTTCTGCATCAGGATCGATACCAAAGTCGAAAAGCTTCGACTCGGTTTCGCCCAACTCACGTGCTGTTTCTGCAATACGCTCTTCGACGAATGCCATAGAACTGATGGTAAGAGCATTCTTTTCCTCAAGTGTCTGGGCATTATAGGCATCGATATAACCCTGGAGAATGGCATCTGCCTCAGCAACAGAAGGTGCAATGCAAGAGATTCGCACCATAGATGAGGCACGAGACTCTGTGCTTGTCATTGCCTGACAACGGTAGGCAGCAAGGGCATCATTGCAACGTTCAACAAAGATCTCCTGATCAATATTACCAACCAATGAAGGATAATTTGTATCACCGACGGTCAAAGTCAAACGCTCTTCGGTTGGCAGCTTGAACTCCTCGCCAAACTTATACAACTGTTCTGGATTAGGAATTGCAGTCTCCTTGCCATTGACAATTAACTTTGTCAGATAAAACTCCTGCGTAGATTCAGGACGAACTGATATGATGAGATGATGTAAAAACTCATCCTTGAAATCCGCTATAAAAGGACGATCCTGGTACAAATACTGTCTACGGAATGTACCTTCTTTAAAATAGAAAACATCAAGGTGCAATGCCTTGCTTACCTCGCCCGCCAACTTCAATGACTGCAAGATATACAACTCATTGCTCATATTGGTAACACCTAGATCTGCGATACCAAGATAAGAACCCATATCAAGGTCGTCAGTTCTGTGGAACTTAATCTGAAGATCGGTGACACGCTGATATTGTGGTTGCAAGGTCTGGTAATAGAGCCATGCTGCACCAAAAGCTACTGCACCACTAATGATAAACCAATACCAGTTAACCAAAAGCATCATAAGGAAGTCCTTCAGGTTAAAACGGGTTGGTGCCTTTGGTTTTGTTTCGTGACGAGTTGGTGCAGCCGCAGCTGCATTCATACCCTCACGGTTATAGTTCATGTTCTCCATCGAGAGATCTTTAGAGTTTGGTTTTACTTATTGACACTAAGAAGAATAGCACCAATAGAAACTACGAATGCCATGATGCTTGAGAACGCTGTCAAGAAACGATAGGTAGAACTTTCCTCAACCTGCTGTGCACTATTAGTCTCGATATAAATAATATCGTTCTGCTGCAAGTAGTAAACTGGAGAGTTGAGCAACTTTGAGAGTTCGGTAAAATCGGCACGGTAGGTCCAAAGCTCGCCATTTTCTTCTCTGACAACAAGTACATTTTCACGATAGGTACCTGTCTTGAAGCCGCCAGCCATAGTGATAGCCTCAACAATGGTGCAACGGTCACGGTCAATGTTGAGAATCTTGCCATCGTTGCCCATAATGACAACAACATGGAATGAAAGGAGCTCTACATTGACAACAGCATCGTTAACATAGCCTTGACGCAAACGTTCCTGAATGTCCTCGGCAACCTCTTTACGACTCTTGCCCATCACATAGATACGGCCAAGAATAGGGAACTCAATATTGCCATCGGCATCAACGTGGAAACCATTCAAGTTATTATTGCCATTGGAATTAGAAGACATCATGCTGCCTCCCATGCCCTGCTGTGAACCAATGAAAGTTTTGTTATTGAATACCTCGACCAATTCCTTGTCCTTAGACGCAATCGAAATAGCCAACTGGTCGTCGGCTTGAATACGGATGTCATAAGTCGAAGAAATACGACGTGCGTCCTGGTAGTCGTCTGCATCCTGAAAAAGGATGAAATGTTCACGGGCCATACAGCCACTCAGCAACAGAATAGTAACAAATGCTGAGAAAAGAAGATTGAGTATTCTCATAGCTTTAAAGGAGTTTGTTCATAAAAAAATAAAAAAAGGACTGCGCCCGGTATGTGACCGCAGCACAATCCTTTTATTTGTTTGGAGCGAAAATTATTCGGCCTCCTGCTCGCGAAGGTGCTGTACGTAGATGGCACGTTCCATCTTGACACGATTCACCTGTGATGGAGCGTCGAACTGCTGACGACGACGAAGTTCCTTGACAACGCCGGTCTTCTCGAACTTACGCTTGAATTTCTTCAGGCACTTTTCGATGTTTTCGCCTTCCTTAACTGGTACAATTAACATATCGTACGGGTTATTAAATTGCGGTTTCACCTGGCCCCCTTTTTTACATCTCCATTTCTTCGGCCTTAGGTTCCACCGTTACCTACCACTTTGATAAGCGGTGCAAAGGTAGGTATTTTGTATTGTTTATCCAAAAAAACTAGTGAAAAAGTGTTGAAAACTTCAAAAAATAGGACCTCTTTGATGG
>JAUNCV010000008.1:0-16411 GCA_030526445.1 Bacteroidales bacterium
GCCCATAAAATAATAGAAATCATTATCTTGTGCTCCGTATAGTTTACCTTCGCCCAAAGAGTGTGGGAAGACCAGACACTCCTGAAGAAGCGCAAGAGCATCATTAAGTTCGGAAGCAGAGGCCTCGTTTCGGCCAATAATCTGCTTGGCCAACTCGAGACGTGAAGTCTGATATTGTCCACTCACTTTACCTTCGCCGCCTTCCCATGGATGAAAGATGTGGGCATCCATTTTTTGCTTGGCCTCTTCATAACGGCCCAACTGATTGAGCAACGTAATCTCCTCAAGCACAAGATCATCGCGCTGAGCAATCAGTGCAGGATACTGCTGCAAATGATTGAGTCGGAATTGTGGATCCTTATGCAAACGTTTATACAACTGATCGAGTTCCATGAGGACACGGCTATCGGTTTTATCAAGTTCGAAAGCCTTCTCCATACAGTTGAGGGCAACACGATGATCATCACATTTATTGGCATAGACAAGAGCCAGATTGCGCCAAGGAGTTGCAAATGAAGGGTTAACTTCTGTGGCAAGTTCCCAATAGCCTTTGGCTTTATCATAGTCTCGCTTATCATAGAAGAAGTTGCCAAGGAAATAATAGGGATGAGAATCGACGCCCACACTCTTCTGCACTGCATCGGTCAGCGCCAACAGAGCCTCAAGACGATTTGGGAAACCAAAGTCGGGAGAAACAGTTGCAGCTTCACGCAGGGTTTCGAGTCCTTTTTCTTGAGAGAAGTGGCTTTCGGCCCACGCCTTATAATAGAGAGTCATTGGAGTAATAGCCTTCTCCTCGGCTGCCATTTGCCAAATTTGGGCAGCCTCCTGCCAAAGACCAGCAGCACAATAATCGAGAGCAACTTCATCATAGTTATTGGCATCTTTGTGTATGAGCTGTTTCATAAGATCGGTCTGGCCTTGTTCGAAGAGACAGCCATAGTTAAAGAGATTGATCTGGAGCGATGCCTCGATCCAGGCACATGCCTCTTCATTTCGATCTAAACGCTTGAGCAAGGCCGCCTTAAGAGCTCGTGCTTTGTGGTTGTGCCAACCTCGCAACAAAGCTTGTTCCACCTCATAAAGAGCCTGTTCAAACTCTCCACGTTCAGCACTGATCTGAGCGCAGTTCATGAAACCTGCGGCCTGCCAAGCAGCATTCCAAGTGGCTTTATAGAAGCAATCGTAGGCCTCATCGATCTGCCCCTGATATTTAAGGCAAAGACCCAGATTGTAAATAGGCTCGCCGTCATAAGGATTTGGGTTACGCTTGGTCAGTACTTTTACGGCTGTGCGCAAATATTTTTCGGCTTTATTGAAATCTGCATGACGTATAAACCACAGACCCAATGCATTGTTGCAACGCACATCAAGCGGATCACGACGGAGGGCCTCTTCATAATAGTCTACAGGCGAATAGGTGGCATGTCTGTACTGCTCAAGATGAAGACCTGTAAGATAAAGCTGCTCTGTAGTCTTGATTTCGTGTGGCAAGAGAGCAGCCACGGCAGGATCTGGAATGGGTCGAACATCATCAGTTTCAGGAACATATTTCAGAACTTCCTTGCCTGCTTTGTAAAGATAAACACTGGCTTGACTGGCATCGACCAACTCGATTTCCTGTTCGAAGATAGTTGTTGGGTCGATGCAAATTTCACGCCCAAAGACCTCGTTGCCATTTTCATCCTTCACCACAATGCACACCTCCTGACGTGAAGTTGCAAACACCTGCAACAAAGCATTTTTGCCCTTTGGTGTAATGTTGAGAATAAGGTCTTTGCTTGCATTCTTCACAACACCGAGTTCACGATATGGGAAGAAATACTGCACAAACTGCTTCTCTTCGTATGGCATAAGCCAAGTAAAATCGGGCTGATTTTCGGTATAAACGCCCGCCATCAACTCAATATAAGGACCATCTTCGTCAGTAAGATTACGGTCCCATGCGCGACCGAAATCACCATTACCCCAAGTCCACTGCTTCTTACCTGGACTGATGTGGTGATCAGCAACATGAAGCATACCTGCACGAGTGTCGTTCTCATAACCTCCCTCAAAATTATATTTTGATGCTGCTACCATATAAGAGGTTGGAACAAAAATGTTCTTGTAATTTGAGATATCGACGCCGGCCGAATAATCCATTTTATAATAGGTACCAGTAGCAATAGGGAACGAAGAAACAGCACGCTTACCATGGTCGAAAACAGCGTTAACATCGGGTGGAAACACACTCTGATACTCATCATTAACAGCTACAGCCGGATTGGCCCACCACAAGAAAGTTTGTGGAGTCTCGGTTGGGTTATAAAGGCGGCCTTGGATCTCAAGATAAGCACACCCCGGACGAAGAGTAAAACCTGCACGACCCTGCTGATGGAACATACGCTCACGCTCGTTGACCCATACGGTAACAGCACCATCAGCGTGCTCTTCTATAGTACAATCGACAGGCATATAGGTTGATGGTCGGTGATGCTGTGGCCAGTTGAACTCAATACCACCGCTAATCCAAGGACCAGTCAAACCTACCAATGCAGGCTTGATTACCTGATTGTAATAAATGAAATGACGCTGAGCAATCTTATCATAAGCCATCTGAACTCGTCCACCCAATTCGGGCAAAACCATTACCTTGATAAATTCGTTTTCAATATAGACGGCATGATAGGTTTTGTCAATCTTTTCATCGGCCATTGACTCAATAACAGGGTAAGGATAGACCACACCACTCGAGCCCTGATAAACACGTTTCTCAAGAAAAATCGGATTCTTTTCAGGTTTTCCGACTTCGTACGTTGGGATGACAACATCCTCTCTCCAAGCTTTTACCATATTATTTATTTATTAATTTGTTTTCAAGTTCAGTCAACGATACGCCTTTTGTTTCAGGGCAATATCTATATAGATATACATAAGCCGAAAGGCAAATGAGTGCATAGATCCAGAAAGAGCCATAGCTACCCAACGAAGCATTCATCACAGGGAAGGTGTAGGTCAGTGTGCAACATCCTACCCAAAGCGCAAAGGTGCAAGTGGCCATGGCAACAGCTCTGATGCGATTGGGGAAAATTTCGGCCAAAAGCACCCATGTGACTGGCGCCAAAGTCATGGCATAGCACGAAATGCCAAGAACAACAAGCGCCACCATGACAAAACCCTCAACATGCAAAAAGTAACATGTACCCAAGACTAGATAGATAAGACCAAGGCCAAGCGAACCAATGAGCATCAGCGTACGACGGCCCCATTTCTCTACAGTATAGAGAGCCACAAAAGTAAAGACAACATTAGCTATGCCCGTAATAACAATATTGATAAACATGCCATCAACGCTATAACCTGCACCCTCGAAAATCTCTTGTGCGTAGTTGAAGATAACGTTTGTGCCGCACCATTGCTGGAAAACTGCAATCACCAGACCCAGCGTCAGAATACGTGAGTATTTATGATCAAAGAGCTCTTTCAAACCCACTCTCTGTAAATGACTTTGCTGATCACTTTGAAGCTTAATTTGCTCATACACAGGCGATTCTGGTATAAAGAAAGACATTATCAAGAACAGAGCGGCAGGCAGCGTTTCGGCCCAAAACATCCATCGCCATCCTTGCCCAACATTCCAGGTTTTCAACTGATCTTCAAGACTCAGGAACTCGTCAACTGGCTCGGCCAGCAACATATTGACTATCTGAGCCATGAGAATGCCCAATACAATGGTCATCTGATTCAGACTTACAAGACGCCCACGAATTTCGGCAGGCGAAACCTCAGCAATATACATAGGCGAAAGAGCCGAAGCTACGCCAATGCCTACACCGCCAATGAAGCGGGCTATATTGAAAAGAAAAAAATCATTGAAACATCCTGTGGCAATTGCACTTACCGTAAAGAACATTGCAGCAATCTGCAACAGCGGTTTGCGACCAAACCTATCGGCCATCATGCCAGCTACCATAGCGCCCGCCAAACATCCCAGATTGGCCGTAGTCATGGCCAAACCCTGCATGTAAGGAGTGTCTGATATGCCAAAATATAGTTCATAGAAAGGTTTGGCTCCGCCTATTACCACCCAGTCGTAACCGAAGAGTAAACCACCCATGGCCGACACACAGCAGATAAAGTATAAAAAACTTTTACTCATTGTTTTACATTGTTTTTAGTATATCGAAGTGGCTACGCTTGTCTGCACCTTTGCCTAAGCGTTAAAGAGACTTGACAACTCGTTATAACTTATAGTGCCGGTTGGGGCAAAGTCGTCACTATTCATATAATGCAGTAAACTGCCTAACAATTGTTTAATCTCTGGACTTTCAGCACCATCGGAAAGAAGATCTATAGCCGAAAGCAGCAGTTTTCCCTTGCCACATTGCACCTCAACCACAGTGGCCAACTGACGATTATTAGCAAAATTATCTACAGCCTCAATAATTGGAGTGACTTCATGCAACGAGTCAATATTCATCACCGTTGCACGCTTTTCGAGACGCCACCATTGCCAATCACCAAACATTTGAGTAGGGAACAGAGCTAAAGCCGGATGCTTGGGATTGCAGAGTAAACCCATCGTGCCAGCTTGCTTAGGAAAATGCACCGGACTCCAGAATACAGGCAAGAACTTGCCTTCGAGCCCTTTTACAGTACCCAAATTAGGCGAAAGCAGCACTTTACGACCTTCTCGTAAAGCTTTCTCGGCTTCTTTCACGCTCGCTGTCACCAACACTTCTCCATTTTCAACCCGATAGTCAGCAGGATAGACCCAGATGTTCCAACTATTGCTGTAATCGGTTTCGTCTACAGATAAACGTAATGTAAGTTGCTCGGCAACTGTCAAATCACTCAACTCGACCTCAAAGTTGCCGACCTCAGTCACCTCTCCTTGTACAGCATTTACAACGTTTATCTTCCCCTCTTTGCAGAGACTTCCATCACTATGCAACAACTTCCATTTGAGGGTTTTATCTTGCAAATCAGAAGTACTATAGTTGGCTATCTGAGAAACAACTTTCAAGGTTTCGTCACTCTTCCAAACAGCTTTCTCGAAGTTGGCTAATGGCACAACAGGAGCACAGAACTGCCTGAACCAAGCAGGCTCTACGAGCCCCTTGCTTTCCCAAAATGCATTCAACAGACCAACAAGAGCCGTACCCTGTCCTGGGAAGTCTTGCAAGCCCAACAACTGATAACCACTAAGGCCCGAGGTCTTCATGGCACGTTCACACTCTTCTTTATACAAGATGGCAGCCAACTGTCCGGATGCCTGCAAATAGTCTTCTGCACGAGAGAGAAGCCCCTTCTTTTTGAGGTCATCACGAACGGCCATAAAATTGTGAGGTGTTAATGAACCAGTGTATTGATCAATCTCTTTGAGATCTGGATAAACGGCATACTGACCAATTTCGTGAGTAATAAGAGGAACGCTCAAACAGCCCATTGATGCATTATAGTTTTTGCAGAATGAAGGCTCTTCAGCATCAAATACGCCCTGTCCACGTACCCAGCCATTGTCGGTCCATTGGGTTACATAATATTCATCTTCGGGCTCGTTTCTGCCACCGTGTCCTTTTTCGAAGGTAAACGAAGTAGTGATATACAAATGGCGAGGATCACGTTTTTTTGCCCAAGCAGTGAGGCTGTTTAAGAAATCAAAATCATATTGTAACTCATTGCCATTGCTTATCATACAAAGAGATGGATGATTTCCGTAACAGCGGATAATATTCTCCATTTCCTCACACATAAACTGTTTAACATCCTCATCATCACCCACTTTAAGCGACCATACAGGTAGTTCAACCTGTAAATAAACACCCAAACGGTCGGCAACACGAAAAGCAGCATCGGGCGGACACCAAGAGTGAAAACGCAAATGATTTAAGCCCCATTCCTTAATTTTGCCTAAAACTTTTTCCCAACCAGCCTCGTCGGTTGGTGGATTTCCGGTCAGCGGAAAAACACAACACTCAAGTGTTCCTCGCAGGAATATGGGTTGTCCATTCAGACACAACTTGCCATCAAGGTTTTCAAGACTTCTCATGCCAAAAGTTGTTGCATATACGTCTTTATCTGCACCTTGTCCGCATTCTACATCTACATTATATATTATGGGCGAAAACTCGTTCCATAATGCAGCTCCCTTCATATCCAAGACAACCTCATTCACACCCAGATGAGCATCAATAGTACTGCTTTCAATAAAGTTGAGTTCTTTGTTACTAACCTTTATCGAAATTTTCTCCGGGGTGGCATTCCCTTCGTTCTCGACCACTATTTTCAGTTTTGCTTGCTGATGCTTTACGTCTGGATAAACCTCAACTTGTGCTATACGCACAGGCTTAAGAGGACGTATCTGCATCTCACCCAGCACACCGTTCCATTTTACCTGTGTAGCATCAGTATAAGAGTGACACAATTCATCGACCGAGATGTCGAGATGCTTGCTATTGTCAACCTCTATCTCTAACAGATGCTCGCCTGCTGCCAGTTCTGGCAAACGATGTCTATGAGGCGATACCAAACTCATTTCCCTGCCCTCTACCGGTTGTCCATCCACCTTAATCTGGCTACTCCACAATACACGCTCCAAAGAGAGTTCAAGCGGCTGTCCTGACAGATTTTCGGGCACATAAAAAGATCTGATATAACGTGCCTTGCCAACATAAGAATGTTTGCGTGTCAGGCGAAGTACTTGAGGCTTAACAAGGAGATCGGTCAGCGTATCTGCATATCCAAGCCCAGCACCATCAGTTGTGCCTGGCAATACGATATCATAACCCAACGAATCAAAATTAGAATCATCGAAAATGACGTTCCATTGTCCGCTCAAATCGATACTCTGTTGTGGCAACTGACAAGAGACAAACATTGCACACAAAGAAATAGTTGTTACAAAGATTTTGCCGAATGTATTCATATAATTTTGTTTTTCTTGGGTGCAAAGATGGACTTTTTTGAACAAATAAAGATAGATAAAAACAAAAAAATATATGGACAATTTTACGATTTCAAAAAATATCTCCATTTTTGCAACATGATACATCTAAAAGAAGGGTTTAACGGTCAAAGAATGTTAGTTTTACCCAACTCATTATTGGCCAAAATAGGCGAGCATCCGTTGCTTGCCTCGCTGTGCATCACCGATATTGGACACTTTCCGCAGGCTGAAAATCACCTGCGTAATCGCGAACATCCCATCGATGAGCATGTGTTTATCTATTGTGTTAGCGGCCAAGGAAGTTATAGCATTGCCAATGGTCCTACTCATGCAGTCTTTGAACACATGTACTTTATTCTGCCCGCAGGCATGCCCCATAGATATGAAAGCAATCAGTCTGACCCATGGACCATTTACTGGATTCATTTTCGTGGTTCATTGGCTTCATGCTACCTTCCCTCGACGCCAGAGCCCATTCATATTTCGCCCGAAAAGCAATCTCGAATCAGTACCCGAATCGATATTTTCGAGGAAATCTTTGCAACCCTACAGGCAGGATATACGCTTGAAAACCTATGCTATGCCTCAACTCTTCTACACCACTATCTGGGTTCTCTCAAATTTATGTCACAATACCGTGCATCAGGAGGTCAAAATCTAGGCGATGCCAGTGTAGCAGAAAACGCGATACATTTTATGAAAGAGAACATGGAAAAACACCTTTCTTTAGCCGAAATAGCAAACTTCTGTGGCTACTCGCCATCACACTTCTCGGCGCTCTTCAAAGAGCAAACAGGGCAAAGTCCGCTCAGCTACCACAACATTATAAAAATACAAGAGGCTTGCATGTTACTTGAAAATACAGAACTCAGTATCACTCAAGTGAGTTTTAAGGTTGGTTTTGTCGACAACCTATATTTCAGTCGTCTTTTTAACAAGATTATGGGAATATCTCCTCGCAACTACAGAAAAAGATTGGGTAAAATTACTTAAATTAATAATTAAATAGTGAAGCACCTTACACTTGCATCTTACACTATTGGCGCTACAAGCACAAAAAAGAGCGGCCCCGTGAAGGGTCGCTCTCATCATATAAATACAGGTTTACAAGCTATATTGCTTAACAAGAGATTAGTCATAGAAACCTGGCTGCTTGTACTCGATGCCAAGCTCGCGGTCGACAGTAGCAATGACGCCCTGAATCTGACCCATAGCGAACATGCGGCCAAGGAGTGTGTAACCAGAGTTGTGGCCATGGTTGCTCTCGTCGAACACGCCACCTGGCTCATCAACGAAAGTCATGCCATGATCGACACGCATTGGGAGACGACGGCCCGAGTTGCACTTGCCCTCCTGCTCAGCCTTCTCGAAGATGCGGCAGAGCTCGATGAGGTCGCCACGACCGCCCAAGTGCGAAGCCTCGGTGAAGTTGCCATTAGGGAAGATGTGGCAAGAGCGGAGGTGAACGAAGTGGGTGCGATCGGCAAACTGGTTGGCCATAGCCACACAGTCGTTGTGCTCGCCGGCAGAGAATGAACCTGCGCAGAAGGTGAGGCCGTTGTGCTTGTTAGGCACAGCATCGAGCATCCACTGGATATCGTCGGTGCGGCCGATGATGCGAGGAAGACCGAAGACAGGATAAGGAGGATCGTCAGGATGAACGCACATGTTGATGTCATACTCATCGCAGATAGGCATGATAGCCTCGAGCCAGTACTTCATGTTCTGCTGAAGCTGCTCCTTGTTGATGCCATCATAGAGCTTAAGGAGGTCACGGAACTTCTGTACAGGAGCAGAATCGCCCTCGCTGAAGTTGCCCGAAACGAAGCCCTGAGTCTTGATGATGATGTTCTCGACCATCTCATGATCGAACTCAGGAGTAGCGGTCTCCTTGATCTTGTCGGCCTCGGCCACAAGGTCACGACCCCACTTGTGCTCCTGTGAGAAACGCGCCCAATCCTCGCGGGCAGCTTCGCGCTTGAGGATATAGATATCGAAGTAAGCGAACTGACCCCAATCCATGTAGAGGTTGTTGGCACCATTAGGGTTATCGTGTGCAAGGTCGGTGCGAGCCCAGTCGAGCACAGGCATGAAGTTGTAGCAAATGCACTTGATGCCCTCTTCACCAAGATTGCGGAGGCTCTGCTTATAGACCTCAATCTGATGATCGCGATCTGGGCCTGCATACTTGATGGTCTCTACAACAGGAAGCGACTCTACAACGCTCCACTTCATGCCGTACGACTCGATATATTCCTTCAACTCGTGAATCTTCTCACGGGTCCAAACCTCGCCAAGAGGTACATCGTGCAGAGCGGTTACAATACCTTCTACACCAATCTGCTTGAGCTGTGCAAGAGTAATCTTATCTTTCTTGCCAAACCAGCGCCATGTTCTTTCCATAAGATGCTTACGCGTTGTTATGTGGTTATGTTGTTTGTTGTTTTATTAGCGGGCCTGTACATATTTGTGCAATACAGAGCGAACAGCACCCTTGCCTGCAAAGAGTTCCTTGACCATGCCCTCGATCTTCTCGCCAAGACCAGCCTCGTAGAGGTTGATGCCGAAGATATCGGCACGAGAGAAGAGCTGCTTCAATGGGCTCCAATCCTGCTCTGGCTTGCCAATTTCGAGCGGAGCCACGATGGCCTGAAGCTCGTCGAGCTTAGGATCGGATGATGGAGTGAATGGATTCAAATCATCGTCGAGAGCCTTGAGGAAGCGAGCATAGCCAGCGAGGGTCAATGGGATGAGCACGAGGTTGTTCATATCGAGACCGCGAGCCACATACTTCTTGATAGTCTCACCGAAGCGGATAGGGAGCTTCTGGCTGGTATCGGTCGAGATGCGCTGTGGAGCATCGGGCATGAATGGGTTAGGCAGACGCTTGTTGATGACATCGCCAATGAACTCGTATGGGTTCAAGACACCTGGATCGGTCACTACAGGCATAGCCTCGATGTAGCCAATCTTCTGAACGAATGGACGGAGATCCTCGTCGGCCATCTCGGCCGAAATGAGGGTGTAACCGAGCATAACGCCATAGATAGACATAGCGGTGTGGAGAGGGTTGAGACAGGTGGTAACCTTCATGGTCTCGACCTGATCAACAGTCTCGCGAGTGGTATAGAGTGTGCCACCCAACTCGAGTGGTGGACGGCCATTGGTGTAGTTGTCTTCGATAACGAGATACTGCACCTCCTCTGCATTGACGAATGGAGCAGTGAAGGTGTGCTTCTCGGTCTCGAGGAACATATTGTCTTCAAAACCATCGGCTGCGAGCATTTCCTGCACCTTTACGTGTGGGCGTGGGGTAATCTTATCGATCATAGACCATGGATAGGTCACCTTGCTCTCGTCTTTGAGGTAAGCGAGGAATTCGGCTGGAGCCAAACCTTCGGCCACCCACTTCTCAGCATAAGCCATCACGCCAGCCTTGACCTTGTCGCCATTGTGCGAGCAGTTGTCCATTGACTGAACGGTGAGTGGCATAGCGCCTGCCTTGAAACGCTCGAGCAAGAGGGCACAAACCTTACCCATAGCAAAGACTGGGGTGAGGCCGCGAGCGAGGTCGGCATCGTTATAAGTATAGCCCTTCTCGGTGATGGTGAACGAAATCATCTGGAGCGAAGGGTTGCGGAAAATCTCTACGAGACGAGCCCAATCGGCAAACTGGTAGTCGGCCTTGAGGCTTTCGGTAACCGAAGCAATGACCTTCTTCTCGATGGTGCCGTTCGAGCAAAGAGAAACAGCCAGCGAGAGATTCTGATAAGGGGTGTATGCCTTGTCGATAACCTCATAGTCGAAGGTTTCGGCCACAATCACACCACGGTCATACTTGCCGGTGTTAAGGGCATCGTTGAGGATAGCAGCTGGGAAGGCGCGGAAGATGTTACCGCCACCGAAGTGCACCCAGGTTGGTTCATCGTGAGTCTTCTTGGCCACAGCAGCTACATCGAACTTTGGCAGCTCGTAGCCCTTAGCCTCCCACTCTGCAGCATTGAAGCCGCTCTGAAGAATATCAGTAAGTTTCATATCCGGAATGGATGAGTTAGTAGATTAGTGTAACAGATTTTTTGTAAATGACTGGCGCAAATATAAGTAAATATTGCTAATATTAGTCAACCATTTGGGCAAAATCTGCAAATTTGGGACAAATAAGAAAGTATTTGTTACAAAACTCCCTCATTTGCCCCAAATTTCGCCTCTTTGTCCAATAAAAAAAGTCTGAAAAAGGACGAAGCCTTTGTCATTTGCACATAATCTGCTAACTTTGCAGCCGCAAATTTCGCAATGGTTGCATCTGCATTATTTATAATAATACTAAACGACAATGACAAAAGCTATCTTCTTCGACATAGACGGAACGCTGGTATCGTTCCAAACCCACAAGATTCCCCAATCGGCCCTGGATGCCATTCATCGTGTGCGCCAGCAAGGCATTAAAATATTCATTGCCACGGGTCGCCCACTTCCCTTCATCAACAACCTCGAGGGGCTGGAGTATGATGGCATCATCAGTGTGAATGGCGCCCACTGCGTGACGGCCGATGGAGAGGTTATCAGCAGCCATCCGGTGAGTAAAGCCGATCTACAACGCATCGTCGAAAACCACTACCACCACCCCATCGGCATCACCTTTGCTGGCAACGATTTTGCCTTTGCCTGCGATATTGACGCCAACCACGAGACCATGCAAGAGGTATTCAGTCTGCTCAATCTCGAACTGCCTGAGCCAACCCCTATCGAAGAGGTGCTCGGACGCGAAGTGATGCAGGTAATTGCCTTCTTCGGCCAAGAAGATGAGGAGCGACTGATGCGCGAGGTGTTTCAGGAATGCGACTCGAACCGCTGGCACCCTGCTTTCACAGACTGCATTGCCAAAGGCACCAGCAAGGCTTCGGGCATCGATGAAGTGTGCCACTACTATGGTATTCCACTCTCTGAAACCATGGCGTTTGGCGATGGTGGCAACGACCTCCAGATGCTGGCTCATGTAGCCATTGGTGTGGCTATGGGCAATGCTTCGGACGAGGTGAAGGCCGTAGCCGACCGCGTAACAACTTCGGTCGATGAAGATGGAATTGCATTAGTGCTCAACGAGTTACTTGACCAATAGTCACTTCTTGAGCAGGCGCCACATGCCAAGTGACGGTGTAGTCAAGACTCTCGCCCGGCTGCAACAAGGTGTAAGCGCCTTGGCTCTCAATCTCAACAACCTTGCCACCCTGATCGACATAAACCTGAATTTCGGCCTCATCGGGAGCAGCTTCGCCCTCCTTGAGGTCCTGAAAGCGTTTGGTCAAGATGATGCCTTTGTTCTCATAAGCCAGCCAACCTTTGCCATCGGCATTCACCTTGCGGTTCTCCTTAGGATGGTCAATATCATATTGAGCCCAGCCAGCTGCATTCTGCACAAAGTTGAGGCGAGGCATGCCATTCGAGCCGGTTATCTCTTCAGCCTTTGCATCGCAATAGATGGTTCCCTCCTGTGGCACACGAGTGATTTCCCAAGGAGCCACTTTGCGGGCCTCTTGTCCCTCGTTAGTGATGGAGTAGGTGAGAACAAAACTTTGGTTCTTGGCATCGACCGCAAAGCGCTTGGTGACGCGGAAGGGTAGTTTCTGCGCCACTGGACCTCGCATCACAATGCTTCCATCGGCCTGTTTCTCAGCCTCATAAGGAGCCATATCGAGCTCGAAGATAGGAGGCCAGTTCCACTCTTTCTGCGGACTGGTCCAGAAGGTGCTGCCATACTGATTGGGAATATTGAGCTGAGAAATAACCTCAGTTGTATCATATTTGAGCGACATGACACGGGCACCATTGGCAGCATCAATCTCCATGGTAGCCTTGCCCACTTTGAGCGTGTATCGCTCTTCGGGGTTCTTCTTAAACTTAAATCTTGGAGGCTGTGCCTGCACCATCAGCAAGGCCATAGCAGCCAGAAATCCGGATGTTAGAATTCTTTTCATAATCGTTATGCTATTGAGTAAGGAAGGCAAAGAGCGCATAGCCTATGCCCATGACTATAAAGGTAATTATATAGAAAACTACAAGCAGAACAACAAACACCGCCGAGCGCCACAACACCTGACCCCAGCCAATGAGGAACAACTGTCTGAGAGATAAGAGGCAAAGCGGAATGCAGATAACATAGCCAACAATGGTGATGGTGCTCATGGTGGAGATGCAGAGGAACGGAGCCGAAACAAGGTTGATGACCATGTTGAGACACGACAGATAGGCCACAGCAACAAGAGCCTCAAAAAAGTTGAGCGACTGCTGAGCAAAACGACCCACTTTGCGGAAAACAAGCCACAATGGGAACGCCACCACCGGGATGAGCAGCAGATTGAAGACCGAAAAATAGTCGAAAATAGCACCGGCCAGTTCCATTTCCTGCGCATACTGCATTTCGGGGGTGGGACCCAATGCTACATCAGCTTGTGGATTGAGTTCTCGGTTAAGGCCCATACCCACCTGAGTGCTATAATCGATCATGGCCTGACGCACCTGGTCTTTAAACACAAACTCATTGAGAAACAAGTAGGCAGCCACCAGCAGCAAAAGTGTGCTAAATGGGTTGCTGTAGTCTTTGCGCTTACCGGTAAGATAATCGGCAATCAGGTAGCCGGGACGATAAAAGAGATCGATGAGCGTACGAGGTATATTGGCCTCGAAATTGAGCACGCTCGAAATAATCTGCTTCACCAAACTCTGTCCCGTAATGCGCTGTACACGAGCTGCTTGACCACAGTTTGGACAAAACGACCCCTCGAACTCCTTGCCACAGTTCAGGCAATGATGCATGCCAGGCTCCACTTCACGCTTGCGCTGAGTTAGTTGGCCCGATTCGATGATATTTTGCTGTTTCATGAATGCTTGCTTTTATTGAAACATGTGCTTGATAGCAGCTACGGGGTGGTGCCACAGCATGCGTGGACCCGCATAACGCATCACTTGGCGCATCTGCTCACGCATGGCCGGTTTGTAGCAATGCACTGGGCACTTTTTGCACGACGTCTTGTTTTCGCCAAACTTGCAATGATCAAGACGAACATAAGCATAGTCGAGCAAAGACTGACACTCGTCGCACAACCCCTTTCGCTTACCATGATGGGCGTGACAAAAAATCTCGACCATCTGTCCAACGGTTTTCTTCTCTCGTTCTATTCTATTCATTTTTATAGTTATACGAAGCAAAATTATTTAAAAAGTTTCTGCACGAAACTATGGAGTGACTTGCGCCACACCTGCCACTCATGGTCACCTGGATAGGTTTCGTAGACGATTTCGAGTCCACCTTCGCGCATGTTCTGCACTGCCTTGTCGGTATGCGAGATGCGGAAATCATCCTCTCCGACCGAGATGTAGAACAGATTCAGTTCTTTGTTATACTGCTCTGCATTGGTAATGAGACCCGGAATAGTCTCTTCAGCATCAAACGCTTTGCCCGAACCAGGAATACCTCCAAACAGACCTGTGCTGAAGATGCCAACAGCCGAGAAAAGCTCAGGATGAGACAGGCCCACGAAGAAGGTTTGACCGCCACCCATTGAGAGGCCCGAGAGAGCGCGATTTTCGCGATTATTCTTCACACGGAACTGTTTCTCGATTGTAGGAATCACATTCTCAATCATTTCCTGACCGAAACCTGCCATACCCTCTTTGGTATAGGCGGGAGTATTTCCCGGCAAGACAAGCGTGCCATTGGCCATCACCACAATCATCTCTTCAGCTTTGCCCGATGCAATGAGGTTATCAAGAATCAGGTTTGTTTTGCCCTGACGCACCCAACCACTTTCATCTTCACCACCGCCGTGCTGCAAATAGAGCACAGGATAGTGTTTCTTACCCTCTCGGTAACTGGCAGGTGTATAGACCCAAAGGTTTGCAACTGCATGACGCAAAGGAGAATAGTACTGAACTATCTGAACCTGTCCGTGGTCAATTTTGGGGTCATAGTTCATCCACTCAGTATTCTTTTCGGGCACATCGATAGCGCTACACATGCGTCCACAGCCGAAATAGCTGTTCGATGCAGGATCTGAGAAATCAACACCATCGACCGTAAACCAATAGTAATGGAAACCAGGAACCAAAGGTTTGGTCCTACACATCCAAATGCCATTGGCCTGCTTCTCGAAGCGCGCATCGGCATCGAGCGAGATACGCCACATTGATGCATCTTCAACTTTGACACGAAATTCTGCGCTACCATCGTCATACACACGTGGATAGTCGCCGACGATAGTAGTCTCAGGCACAGTATAATTTGCCTTATATGGCACTTTTTCATCTGCTGCCAAAGAGGTGGCGGCCACGAAGCCCGCCATCAGGGTCATCAATAAGCTTTTCATAGTCTTTACTTTTTATCATGTTAACATACCCACTTATTTTTTCTGCTTGGGTTTCAAGTAGAAGAAGAGGAAGGCAAGGCCAAGCAGGCAGCCAATGACCGAAACAATGGTTGTAGTGTTCCAATGACTGATGTTTTCGGTCACGGGCACAAATTTGAATTCGCACAACTGGCACATAGACTGCTTCTTCTCGTCAGATTTAAACACAAAGAAAAGCGCATGCTTGCCCTCTACACCAGCAAGCTCTACATCTATATAATCTGTACGCTGCTCTTGTGGCATATTGGCCGACAGGATGAGAGCACCAATTGGGCGGCCTCCCTCTTCGGCTGTAGGACGATCGAGCCACACCTCCATCACGCCATCTACACCCTCAGGAATATAGGTCATGGCCAGTGTAATGATCTTCTCGTCTGCAGTCTTCGAGAAGTTAAAATACTTATAACCAACAGCCGAACCATCAACGTTGTTGACCATATGGCATCGGTCAATGCTTGGGTCATAAACAGGTGTCTTTCCATCATAGTCGATGCGGAAAATGCCGGTATGCGAGCCAGGATAGATGACGTTAGGATACTCCTGATGTGCGGGTTCTGGGCCCACCATATAACAAGCAATGCCGGCAGCATGACGCTCGAGCGGATTGAGGCCTTCGGTCTCAAAACCTTCGCTCGTAAACTCGCCCTCGCTTATCTTCACATAGCCATCGGCACCCTCTTTCACATCGACCTCGATAGGCGCCACCATAGCTTGGCGAGAGAACTCGCAAGTGCCCGCCTGACGATGATAGAACACCCACCACTGGCCATTGATTTCGCAAATAGAGCCATGCGTATTGCCGGTAGGTGTGGCTGTAATCTGCCAGCTACCATCGGCCTTCTGCTCACGACCTCGGCCATCAATGATGGTGCCGCCATAGGTCCATGGGCCTAATGGATTGTTGCTCCAGGCATAGGCCAGCGTATAGTTGGTTTCGGGCAATCCCCACTCACCATTCTGTGCCCATCGGCTATAAATGAAGACATACTTGTCTTTAATCTTGCGGATGGACGAAGCCTCAAAGAAACGATATTGACCCTCTTGATATCGGCCACTCACCATATCCTCAACCACTTGT
>JAUNCV010000008.1:16421-24806 GCA_030526445.1 Bacteroidales bacterium
AAAGCCCCAATAGCCATATACGCGACCATCATCATCGACAAACACAGCAGGATCGAAACGCAAGATGCCTGTAGTCATATTGGGATTCGAGGCGTCCCAGTTGCAAACCTCGAAAGGCCCATCTGGGCGACTGCTCTTGGCAATCAGACCAGCACGCAAGTCATGCTGCACGTTGGGATAAAGATAGTAAGTTTTCTCACCATTGGCATGGGTCACCAAGGTCACATCTGGCGCATAAAGCACATCGCCTACGCTATCGGGATAGAGATATTCGCCCTTAGCATTTTTCTTATTCTCGAAGATAGTGCCATCTAGACGCCAATCCATAAGATTATCGACAGGAGCCGACCACACCACCTGATCGCGGCCGCAATATACGGTCACAAGATTATCGTGCGAACCATAGACATAGACACGATATTTTCCGGGCTGATCGGGATCTTCAAACACATAGGGTTCGCCATCGGGGATAAACTCCCAGAGAGGCAAAAACGGATTGGCAGCATCGGCAGCACCGAAGCTCAATGAAAGAGTCGCAAAAGCGGCAAACAAGGTTTTCTTCATGACCATATTGAAGCGTTATGTTATGATTGTTAGTGTTTTTTCGGGACAAAGATATAGATTTATATTTTAAATTGTGTAATTATCTCGGAAAAACCATTATATTTGCACCTCAAATTGTTATATTTTATGATTTCTTCGTTCGAAAAAGATATGCTCCGTCGCTCAGAGTTGCTGCTTGGCAGTGCAACCATGGAGCGAATTGCCTCGGCCCGCGTCATCATTTTTGGTGTGGGTGGTGTTGGTTCGTGGTGTGCCGAAAGTTTGGTGCGAAGCGGCATTCGCCACCTCACTATCGTTGACTCAGACAATGTTTGCATCACCAACTGCAATCGCCAGCTTATGGCTACCTCAAAAACCATAGGTCAGGTGAAAGTTGATGTTCTCAAAGAGAGACTGCTGGAACTCAACCCTTCGGCCGAAATCACCGCCATCAAAGATGTGTATTGCAAAGAGACAGCACCTTCGTTTGGCATTGAGAATTATGATTTCGTAATCGATGCCATTGACTCTCTGCAAGACAAAGCCGACCTCATCATTGAGGCAACCCACGCACCTGGGGTAACACTCTTCAGCAGTATGGGCGCCGCTCTGCGCATCGACCCAACCCAAGTGCGCGCCAAGGAGTTCTGGAAGATTGAGGGCGATGGTCTGGCTCGTGCACTTCGCACAAAATTCAAGAAGCAGAAACGTTTCCCCAAACATAAGTTCACCTGTGTTTGCAGCGAAGAGGTTCCTATGAAAAATCTCGCTGACCAGGAACTGGTTCGCGATGAGTGGAGCGAAAAACGTGCGCAAGTCAATGGCTCACTCTCTCCTGTCACAACCACTTTCGGCATGACGCTCGCATCACTCGTGCTGAAAAAATTGATGCAAGAGTAATTTTATTCTTAACTTTCGAAAAAAATGATCAAAGCTATACTTTTCGATTTCGATGGCACACTGGTCAACTCTGCTCCCGGCATCGTAAAAACCATGGAGCAGACCTACCGCACTTTAGGGATGCCTATCCCCTCAGAGGCGGACATGATTGCAACCATTGGATTGCCCCTACGACAGGCTTTGCAGCTGCTTAACAAACTCAGCGATGCCGATGCCGACCTTGCCACCGACACCTATCGCAAACTCTTTCCGCAGTTCGAAATGCAGTATGTCACCCTCTTTCCACAAGTGGTCAACACACTTGAGCAACTGAAGGAGAAAGGAATAAGACTGGCCATTGTCACCTCGCGCGATACCTCTTCTCTGCGACTCATCACCCGCCACCGCGACCTCGACGGTTTCTTTGAGACCTGTGTCACCGGCGCCGATGGCATCGCTCCCAAACCTGCCCCAGACATGGTGCTGACCTTGCTCGAACGCATGCAACTGAAAGCCGACGAAGTTCTCGTTGTGGGCGATACTACCTTCGACATTGAGATGGGTAATCGTGCCCACTGCCGCACCATAGCAGTGACCTATGGCAACCATACACCAGAAAAATTAGCCACCGCGCACCCTGCAAGGATGATCGATGGCTTTGAACAACTTCTGGAAGAGATATAAGTAACGAGAAAAGGGGTCGATAAAGCATCGACCCCTTTATTTATTTCTATAACGCTAAAGGTTACTTCTGTTCTACCTCTTCTTTATCCTTTGGCAAAACAAGATTGAGAATCACTGCCAGAAGGAAGACTACAGCTACACAGTTTTCGGCAAAAACAGTCTGCACTATCTCTGGGAAAATAGAGAACATACCAGTAGCCTGCGTGAAGCCGAGACCCACGCTAAGCGAGAGTGAAACGATGATCATATTGCGATTGGAGAAGCCGCTCTTGGCCAACATGCCAAAACCTGCAAACATGATGGAACCAAACATCATGATGGTGCAACCACCCAATACAGCTTGTGGAATGGTGGTGAGTAACTTGCCCACGACTGGGAACAAACCGCCTAAAATCATGATGCACGCGCCCACTGCAATGGTGAAACGATTGACCACCTTAGAGATAGCAGCCAAACCTACATTTTGCGAGAAAGAAGTGATAGGCGTACAGCCGAAGCAACCTGCCACAACACTCACAAAACCATCGCATGCCACACTGGCGCCCATCTCCTTCTTATGCACACTGCGTCCCAAAGCGCCCGAACACAAGGCCGAAGTGTCGCCAATAGTCTCGGTGGCCGAAACGAAGAAGACACAAATCATGGCCAGAATTGGGCCAACATGGAACTCGGGTGTAAATGGCAGCAAGGTTGGCAAAGCAACAACACTCACTTCACTCATTCCCGAATAGTCGATCATGCCCATGCAAAGCGCCACAATATAGCCTACAATGAGACCCATAAGCACGGAGAGAGCTCGCAAGAAACCCTTGGCAAACACCTGAAAAAGCAAGCATGTGAGCAAGGTGATAGTGCCAACAATCCAGTTATTGAGTGAGCCAAAGTCGGCAGCACCCTGTCCGCCAGCAAAACTATTAGCGCCAATAGGGAGCAACGAGAAACCAATGGCAGTCACCACAGTAGCGGCCACAATGTGCGGAATCAGTTTGGTCCATTTGTTTGGAAAGAGGCCCAAAAGACCCTCGACAAGACCACCCACAATGACAGCGCCCATCAGCGTACCCATGCCCTGAGTAGCTGCAATGGCAATAGCCAATGAGAGGAAGGTGAAACTGATGCCCATCACGATAGGCAAACGAGAACCAACGCGCCACACCGGATACAACTGCACCAAAGTGCCAATGCCCGCAATGATCATACAGTTCTGAATCAAGGCTGCCGAAATGTCGGAGCCCAAACCCACGGCACCCGCCAAGATAATGATAGGCGTGATGTTCGAAACAAACATGGCCAGCACATGCTGCAGGCCGAATGGAATGGCCTTGAGCAAAGGCACACGGCCATCCAATTCATAAAGACTACCTTCTTTTTCCATCGTTCTCTCTATTTTTAATGATTACGAATGCAAGTTGGGATTCACCAAAGTTTGTTCTGGCTGTTTGCGGAAACGAATGGTTTGTGTCTGCCAATCCATCTCCTCAACAATGGCCAAACTCTCCAGATGGTAGCCTTCAGCGCGAAGCTCTCCGCCTCCTTTCTGCTGACCTTTCTCGACAGCTATACCGATACCTGCCACCTCGCCGCCAGCCTGATGCACCAAATCGATGAGCGCATGGCAAGCCTCACCATCGGCCAGAAAATCGTCCACAATGAGCACCTTGTCTGTGTCATGCAGATAAGGCTTCGATATAAACACATTGTTCATCTTCTTGTGGGTGAACGAGTAGGCATGTGCTACATACTTGTCGTCAGTACTATTAGCCGTCTGGCTCTTCTTGGCGAACACTACGGGCACATCATAAAGATGCCCCAAAAGGGTAGCTATAGCAATGCCACTTGCCTCAATGGTGAGGATTTTGTTGATGGCAGTGCCACGGAATCGACGCTTGAACTCATAAGCCATTTGGCGCATAATGTCAATGTCGATCTGGTGATTGAGGAAACTGTCAACCTTGAGGATATTTCCCTCTTTGATGACACCATCCTGCAAGATCTTTTCTTCGAGAAAGTTCATGTTATATTATTTAAAAGAATATCATCGTGATGCAGTAACCCACAACTGTCGAGGTTATCACGCTGACCAAACCTGGCATCATGAACGAGTGGTTGAGCAGGTATTTGCCAATCACCGTAGTGCCCGAACGGTCAAAGTTGACGGTAGCGATATCCGATGGATAGTTCGGAATGAAGAAGTAACCGTAAACCGAAGGAAGAACACCCAACAAGACAGCACCAGGAATGCCCAATGAGTAAGCCAATGGCAACATTGCTACCACCACAGCACCCTGTGAGTTAATAAGTACAGAAACTGCAAAGAAAGCCAAAGCAATGGCCCATGGATAAGCCGAAACAATATCCTTGAGGCCCGCATTCATCTCGTCCATATAGTTAGAGAAGTAAGTATCGGCCAACCAGGCAATGCCATAAATAGCCACTACAGCCACCATACCACTTTGCCATACAGCACCTGCAACAGCCTTCTTTGGCTGTGCCTTAGCCAAAAGAATCATAAAGGCAGCAGCAGCAATCATCACAATCTGAATGATGAGATTCATGGCCAATGGCTTCATGATTGGGTTGCCATCGGCATCCAATTTACCAGTTGCAAAGCTTGGACGAATATCGCAACCAACAATCTGGCACACTGAGAAGAGAACAATGCAACCAAGAGCTGCAAGGAAGATATACACAGACATCTTTGCCTCTTTGCTTACCTCCTTATCGAGCAAGGTGGCAGTGTTGCCATACATAAACTTATAGGTCTCAGGATCATTGCAACGCTCCTGGAACTTTGGATCCTTGTCAAGATCAAGACCGCGACGATAACTGCAAGCAGCTGCAGCCATAAGGCCACAAAGACAAGCAGGAATGGTCACTGCAATAACCTGAAGGTTAGTAACCTCAAAGCCGTTGGCCGAAGAAATAACAACAAACGAAGCCACTGCGGCTGCAATAGGTGAGCAGGTAATACCAACCTGCGAGGCGATACTTGCCACTCCGCAAGGGCGCTCCGGACGAATGCCTTTCTTCAACGCAATATCGCAAATAATAGGCATCAAAGTATAAACAACGTGACCAGTACCTACCATAACAGTGAGGAAGAAGGTACAAAGCGGTGCCAGGAAGGTAATTGAATCAGGATGTTTGCGCAATAATTTTTCTGCCAACTGAATCATCCAGTCCATACCACCAGCTGCCTGCAACATACCAGCACAAGTCACAGCTGCAATAATGATGTAAATAACATCAGTAGGTGGTGTGCCAGGCTTCATCTGGAAGCCAAATACCAAAATAGCAAGACCGATACCTGAAATAGCGCCAAGCGCCAAAGAGCCGTAGCGAGAACCTACATAGAGTGCCAGAAGCACAACTAAGAGTTCAATGATCATCAATGGATCCATGAGTACAAAAGTTTGGGTATAAAGTTATAAAATTAATAAAAGTATGCTAAGTTTTTGGATGCAAATGTAGCAGTTTTTACATTATCTACCAAATTTGCACCCAAAAAATATACTTAGCAGGGGACATACTTTGCCATATTCCCCAAAAAATGAGTTCTTTCCGCTTGTTTTTTGTTTACTTCAACGCAAAAGCAGCGTGTTTCACATCGCGACAATCAAGACCTATCATGAGATCAAAGTCTCCTGGTTCGCACACATACTGAAGCTGAGCATTATAGAACTTCAGCATCTCGGCATTGACTTCAAAGCTTACCTCCTGGCTCTCGCCTGGCTGTAAAGTAACGTGTTTGAAGCCTTTGAGTTCTTGTACTGGTCGAGTCACGCTTGCGGCAAGGTCGCGAGTATAAAGCTGCACAATTGTAGTGCCTTCACGCTTGCCCGTATTGGTCAAAGTGACTGAGGCAGTGAGTGATGAATTTGCTGTAAGAGTAGAAGAACTGAGACGGATATCGCTCATCTTGAACGTAGTATATGTCAAGCCATAACCAAAAGGATAGAGTGGAGCATTTGTCACATCGAGATAACCCGAAGTAAACTTACCATAGTCATTTTCACCAATAGGACGTCCTGTATTCTTGTGATTATAATAGATAGGCACCTGACCTACATGCTGTGGGAAAGTGGTGGTGAGGTGGCCTTGTGGAGCCTTATCACCAAAGAGCACATCGCAAATGGCATCGCCAGCTTCGCTGCCAGGGAACCAAACATCCAGAATAGCGGGGATATTTTCCTGCTCCCACTTCAATACCATCGGACGTCCATTGGCCAGCAAGAGCACCACTGGTTTGCCAGTCTTGACAAGTGCTTCGAGCAAATCGTGCTGTGAGGCTTGCATCTCAATATTGCACATCGATGCTGCCTCACCTGTCATCTCCTTAGCTTCGCCCAAGATGGCCACAACTACATCGGCCCAACGTGCAGTGGCAAGCGCTTCATCAAGGAGTTCTTTGTGCGAACGTGGCGATGGAGCCTCGGTCCAGAGGAATCGCTGTTCGAGCACAGGATCGTATGAATAATGGCAACCTTCGGCATAACGCACCTCTGCTTTGCCCTCCAGGCGCTGTTTCATCACCTCAAAGATTGTGCTATACTGCGTGTGGTCAGAAGGCACGCTCCAGCAGCCACGCAACTGGCTCTGATTGTTGGCCATTGGGCCAATGAGAGCAATACGGCCACGCTTAGGCAGTGGCAATAATGGATAGTGAGCGGCAATAGTATCGTTCTTGAGAAGCACAAATGTTGAAGCCGTAATCTGGCGAGCAGCCTCGCGATTTTCTGCCTTGAAGAGTTCTGTCTTGCCTCGTTCCCCATCGTTATAGCGATAAGGATCATCGAAGAGACCCAAACGATATTTAGCCTGAAGCACACGGCGACAAGCATCGTCAATCTGCTTCTCGGTGATGCGTTTTTCGGCCAACAACTTTTCCAACTGAGTGATATAAAGTTCCGAACACATATCCATATCCACGGTGGCATTAAGCGCACGTTCGGTTACAACGTCATCGTCGCCCAGGCCATGCGCCTTCATTTCGCGAATAGCGCCATAGTCGGTCACAACAAAACCATCAAACTTCCACTGTTTGCGAAGCAAATCATCTTGCAACCACTTATTAGCCGTGGCTGGCGTACCGTTAATATCGTTAAACGAAGTCATGACCGAACCCACTCCAGCTTCGACACACATCTGATAAGGCAGCAGATACTCGTTGAACATACGGTTTTCGCTCATGTCGGTAGTGTTATAGTCGCGACCGCTCTCAGCAGCGCCATAAAGTGCATAATGCTTCAGACAAGCCATAAGAGTCTGAGGGTCAGAAAGGTCATCGCCCTGCCATCCCTTCACATAAGCAGCGCCCAACAAACCGCTCAGCCACGGGTCTTCGCCATTACCCTCAGCAATGCGTCCCCATCGGGCATCTCGACAGATATCGACCATTGGGCTATATGTCCAGGCAATGCCATCGGTCGAAGCCTCGCGTGCAGCAATCTGAGCCGAAAGCTTAACGCCGACAGTATCCCATGCACATGACACGGCAAGTGGAATAGGAAATTCTGTCTGATAACCATGAATCACATCAAGACCAAAAAGAATAGGAATGCCAAGGCGGCTCTCTTCGACGGCAATGCGCTGATACTCTCTGATGGCATCTGCGCCCTTGATATTAAGAATTGAACCAACCTTACCTTCACGAATCTGGTTGAACATGTCCTGTGACTGTTCTGAGATACCAGTAAAAATATTGGTAGGAGCAGGCAAAAGATTGGTCTGACCGATTTTCTCGGCCAGAGTCATTTTCTGCATTAAATCATTGACAAACTGTTCTTCGGGAGAAAGCTGCTGTTTTTGGCAACTGACAAGTGCCATTGCGGCCAGAAAGGCCGATGTACAAGTGCGAACTATTGTTTTCATACCATAATGAATGTTTTTGACACTGCAAAGATATAAACAATTCGCGAAACAGACAACATTTGAATCAAGAAATCATCATTATGCTCCTTCTATGCCACTTTAACACCCCCCAAAGATGATTTCCACGGTGAAGTTTAAGTAAAAAATGTAAAAAAACTCTCCTGAAAAGGAGCTTCAAAAAAAAACTGATCCCTGTCATCCGACAGTGATCAGTACATTTCATAAACTAAATATTATCAAAAAAACACTCATTACTACTACTGGGTACTTTTTAGCAGCTCACGGCGCATCCACGCCTCCGCTGCGTTACCTTTCATATCATAACATAACACATTCTAACATACCTTATTCTAACATTCGGCAATTTATAAATTCAACCAAGATATCCTTGATTGACGCTGCAAAGAT
>JAUNCV010000190.1 GCA_030526445.1 Bacteroidales bacterium
CCTTCGACGTAGATGTCGAAATGTTTTGCGAGAAAACGGGCTATGCTGCGACTGACGAAACGCGATTGTTTGTCGTATTGCATCGCATTGAGTCTATGCATAATCTTAGCGTTCTTGTGAATGAGTCGCGACCAAACGTATTTGTGATTGAGTCCTAATGCTTGAGAAATCTCTCGCTTTAGAACTAATCCAGCACGTAGCTTTTGACCGTTGACGTTGATGAAGTTGTTCATCGTTAGTCTCCTTCCTTTCCCACCAGGGGATGTTTAAAAGTTATTGCCATAGCAAAAAAAGACTTACTTACGCTTTTTATTATACCTAATACCTTTACCTCTAGCAATGTCACGTGCTTGCTGGTTGCAGATGAAGTCAAGCAAGTCGCCAGCTATTGCTACATAGTATCCTTGTTCGTTCTTGAAAAACAAGTCAGGGAACTTGGCCTTAACTCGCTGAAGTGCCGATCTACTTTTGAAGGGGCAGTTAGGGAACATCTTGCGATTGTAAAGTCGCTCATCGCTTAAGAATACAACATCGCTTCTTCTCCAAGTAGAGAATACCTCTTTAGGGTCTTCATCATCTGAAATACCTAAAGATTCATGTTGAACCTTGAGCATATCGATAATCGAGTCGAGCTTCTCAGCGATATTAACGTCCTGTTTGAGTCTGTGGGCGATAACGTCATCGACGATATCTTCGACCATGTCCCTTAGCAACTCACGTAGGATATCAGAATTTCTGTTTTCCATTACTTTTTCAGTTTTCTGCGTTACGTGTCGTTTGGTGTTCGTCACGTTCCGCAAGTGAATAAAATTGTTGAGTTGGCTGTTAACAGTCGTTAAAATCGAAAAGCAGCGAATATTTAAGTGTTCGTTAATTTGCGATTTTAAGTAATTGTATGTAGCTTTGCCACGTTAAGCTAGCGTAATAGCGTAACTACACACATTTACAAGAGCGCAAAGATAGTAATTATAACTTAATTATACTAGCATTTGCGCCTAAATCTCATATAGTTATGAAAGAAGAGAATATCGTTGACCGTCTCATGATCATGTATGGTTGTGACACTCAGGCGAAATTGGCTCAGATGATGAATGTAACAGCAGCTTGTATCTCACAATGGAGAAGTGGTGTTACAAACGTGAACTATGTAGATATAATCAAGTATGCCGTTGAGAAGGGGTATAATCTCAACTGGTTGGTAACTGGCATTGGTGAAAAGAAGATTGCTTTCGGTCGCAGAAATAAAAATGCGCAGGAGAACGCTCCATCGGAGGCGCTACAAAATGAGCTCAACAAACAGAAGACTCAGACCAATAAGCTAATTGAACACAACGAGAAGTTGCTCGACATGGTGGTAGCCTTAAATGCCGAACTGCAGAATAAGGATAAAGTGATTGAGCGAAAGGAGAAGCAGATTAACAGATTGATTGAAAAGATTGGGCAACAGTCGTGATTATGCCGATATTTATTGGGGGATTTGGTTGGCGTGAAGTGATATGGAGTGGATTTGCTGAGTTAATATCACAATTGGGCTCAGTAGTGTTGAATTGATATGGGTAGAATCTAGTTTTAGGCGCAGTTGTGGTGCAATGGTGTTGGATAATTGCGCAATTGATATGATGTTGGTTTGAGGTTGTTGCGAGATGTGTGCATAAAGAAAACATGCTGAAGAGTGAATCCTCATCAGCATGTGTTTAATCATACACAAATAATGTATTCTCAATAATTTTTTAATATCCAATCCTATTTTCAATTGGGATAGTAAATACAAAGCTCATCCAAAGTTCCGTAAAAACCGCCACCCAGACGTAGTACACGCCTGGCGTCATTCGTAGTTTGTGCTGTGGTTCAATCCTCTTCATGGTATTATGCTCTACTCCCCCTTCTCATATCGCTAGGCTCCAACACTACGACCTTATCCTGATTACCTTCAACCGCCTCGATCATCGCCTTGGCAACAACCTCAGTCGTCATTGGAGCCATATTCTTCAGTAAGCCTATAGCATTGAAAAATCTCAAAATAGGAAGAGAGAGTTTTTCACTCATACGCGTTGTATTCTCACGAATCAGTGATGGCGGACGTGCAATTATCGTACGCTTAAACTTAAGATCCTTAACAGCCTCCTCCAGTTTGCCCTTCATCATAGGATAAAACAATCGCGACTTAGCAGTAGCCCCCATAGCAGAAACCAAAGCGTAAGTCTGAACTCCATTAGCCCTGGCATGCTTAGCCACCTCATACTGGTAAGCATAATCGACCTTCCACTGAGCATCCTTATTCCCAGCATCGCTAAGAGTAGTTCCCATTGCCGAGAAAAGCACATCGCCAACTATTTTATCACCCCACGAATCAATATCGTCAAAGTTGACAATATGAACCTTGAGCTTCGCATTGTACGAGACCATAGCCTTACGAACAAAGATATGCACCTCTTCAAACCTACTATCAGCCAAGAGCAACTTCGTAATATCACGGCCCGTTGCCCCCGTTGCGCCTATAACTAATGCCTTCATCTTGTCTACGCCTTCACCTGCAAATCTCTCAAACACCTAGGCAAATTCCCCATCTGTCGATGATGTGCCACGCACTCACAGCACTTCCCATGTCGAGGACACTCCTTCGTACATGGACACTCTATTTTCGGATTGTGTTCGCACACAAGTCGGATATTATTTATTGCTTCCATAGATAATCCAATTGTTATTCCGACCGCAATGTACTATATATCCCTCAATTTACTGCATAAAGTCATAATCATTAACATATTCTGCCCCCAACATTCAATCCATACCCCAACCACCTACACCAACTAACAATCACCTCACCGAATCACTACCGTAGGACTAAGCAAGGAGAACCATACCCTAACCATAGGACAAAAACACTATATCCAATTACCACATTGTAAGTGAACTACCTCAAGTTGTTGATAATTTGATATTTTCTATGTGTAAAATTATCAATGTTAAATGTATGAATATCGTTGGAGTTTGACGCTCTATTCTATAACTTTGCGTTTAACGCAAAAAGTATGCTTTGCTATATGGATGTAATTAATAGGATAAAAGTGGTGTTGGCCGAGAAGAACATAACCAACAAATGGCTTGCCGAGCAGATTGGCAAAGACCAGGCAACAGTGTCGAAATGGTGTACCAATTCGGCTCAGCCCGACCTATACACTCTCAAACGTGTATCAGAGATTCTTGATGTTGATATTAAAGATTTGCTTTGGCAAACAAAAAATGTAGGAGCTAAATGAATAATAACATAGAACATTTCATAGAAATAGAAAGACAGCAGTTAATTAGTCAATTAACTGAATATTATTCTTGTGACTTGTTAGTGCAAAACATTCCATCAGAAAGTATGATTAATGATACCTTTAAACTTGTTCATACAAAACTTGTTAATAGCTTGATTAATAAGTATATGTTGGTTCGTTGTATGGATTATCAAGTAGGATGTTTTTCTATGTTGTTCGAAGGGGAAGTAATCAATGAAATATCTCTCCCTGATGGTTTTGATATAGAATTTATTCCACAAATCTGCGAGAAACTCCATGTTTCATTTCTTAATTCTCTTTATACATACTCAAATGGCAAAATCATTAAGAAAAAGTCAAAGAGTAATTTACTTGAAGCAGGAGCTGTTTACACACAAGAAAAGGTAGCTTACGATATTGTACATAGAACCATATC
>JAUNCV010000009.1:0-5113 GCA_030526445.1 Bacteroidales bacterium
ACATAGGCCATGCGCACCTCGTTCTTGCCAAGGCCTGGGGTGACATAGAAGCCATTGCCCGGAGCCATCATGACGGTACAGCCTTCGAACTGGAAGTCGCTCAAACACCAAGCACAGAATTTCTCTGCATCATCGACCGGAAGTTTAACCATGGTGTAGAAGGCTCCCATTGGAACAGGAGAATAAACACCATCAATGCGGGTCAAACCATCGATGAGGAACTTTCGGCGCTCAACATACTCGTCATAAGTATCGAGCATATACTCTGGGTCAGCATCAATTGAGGCTTCGGCTACAATCTGACCCAAAAGTGGTGGAGAGAGACGAGCCTGGCAGAACTTCATGATATTCTGACGAACGGCAGCATTTTTGGTCACAATAGAACCTACGCGAATGCCGGTCTCAGAATAGCGCTTTGAAACAGAGTCGATAAGAATGACGTTCTGCTCGATGCCCTCGAGGTGCATAGCCGAAATGTAGGGTGAGCCTGTGTAGATGAACTCGCGATATACCTCGTCGGAGAAGAGGAAAAGATCATGCTTCTTCACGATGTCGCGAAGCTGGTTCATCTCCTTGCGGCTGTAGAGGTAACCGGTTGGGTTGTTAGGATTGCAAATGAGGATGCCTTTAGTGCGAGGGGTGATCAGCTTCTCAAATTCCTCCATTGGAGGTAATGCAAAGCCCTCTTCGATTGAGGTTGGGATTGACTTGATTACGGCACCTGCCACAATAGCAAAGCTCATGTAGTTGGCATAGGCTGGCTCAGGAACGATGAGCTCATCGCCTGGGTTCAGGCAACTCATGAAGGCAAACAGAACTGCCTCCGAACCACCGGTAGTCACGATGATATCCTCAAGGTTGGCATTGATGTTGAAGCGATGGTAGTAGCCCACCAACTTCTCGCGGAGCGACTTGATGCCTTCTGAGGGTGAATATTCAAGAATCTTACGGTCAATCTTCTTGAGTGAATCAAGGCCCGCCTGCATGGTGTTGAGGTCTGGCTGACCGATATTGAGATGATATACTTTCACGCCACGGGCCTTTGCTGCATTGGCCAGTGGTACGAGTTTGCGGATAGGTGAGAGCGGCATTTGTTTGCCGCGTTCTGAAATATCTGGCACTTTTCTAACGTTTATGAGTTAATAATTAAAAATTATTATGAGCTGCAAAGATACAGGTTTTCTTTCATTTCGCCAAATCTTGAGGGCAAAATCTCTGTTTTATTCGAAGAAAAAGCCTGAAGTGCTTATTCTGTACTCGGCAGAATCTACATTATTCGACTTTATTTCCAAGCGATGAAGGAAAAATGTGCCCTTGCCAGCTTTCTCTTTGATGGAGAAATAAAGACTGTCGTTTTCTGAAGGGTACTCTGATGGGTGAATAGAGAAACTATGTCCTTTCAGAGGCTCAATGAGCAGGCAAGAGTCTTGCAATTTACTTTCTATATTCCATTTGTTGAAATTGCGTACTTGAGAACTTCCAGCAGGAATAGGCACCGGACATTGAGACTCTTTCGCATGCCATTCTACAGAATAAAGAGCAACTTGAGGGTCCGTTGCTTCAGTAATTATGCTGCTTTTTTCCCATTTTGCCAGTCTTTCGTCAAGATATTTTTCTCGGTCATTATCCGATAGCTCTTGAAGGTACAGAATATCGTCATAAAGTTGCTCGGCCTCTTTGTTGGTCATTTGTTTCAGCATCTGCTTGAAATTGTTGGCCGACATAGGAAGGGTGATGTCGCTTTGCTGGCTAAATGCCTTTTCAATGCGTTGGTTGATTGCGTTGCGAGTGATGCTGAAGAAGTTGCAGCCAGGGATGACTGATGACAAGAGAAACAAGATAGCAAAAGATTGGGCTATCCAGTTGATGCGGTGGGTTCGCATAGTTATCAAACCAATACATACCATGTAGAACCAAAGGTTGAGCAAAACCACATAGAGACGGCTTACGGAAATGCCATAATCATAAATGCGTCGGCCGATAGCTACCGACATTAGCAACAATAATGGCAGCATCAGCATGGGAAGCAGACGCATGAAACGGGTCACAAAAGTGTGCTGTTGCTCTTCTCGCTTTTGGTGCAGATAAGGGTAGATTAGCATAATCAGGCCGATGCTTCCCATCATGAGATAAGAAACATAGTAGCACACGCCACCTTTGGGCAGTTCGAATGTAAGCAGGATTTTTCCGCCATAGAAGTACAATTCGAGCAAAAAGAAGACAACGATAGGGAAATATATGAAACGAACCACACCTGTCAGGAACTTGGGCGTATTTATCTCTCTGTTTACACGTTCTTCACCTTCTGGCAATCGCGAAATCCAAAGATAGATAAGCAATGTGAATAAAGTTGTCAAAGTGATGGTCGAGAACCATTTGTATGGAATATCTATGCCAAAAAGAGTACTAAGAGCAAATACTGAGGCCGATATGGCGCTACTGGCCATGCCGCAGATAACAGTACATATTATGCCGTAGAAAGCCATTCGGCAAACCTGGTTCCATGAAGCTATATCGTTCTTTTCTGCATGATAGGGCAGAAAGATGCCGCCCACCTGAATGGCCAGAATTATGGATGCGTGCGCCAGATATAGCTCTGTATTGAAGTGTTCCTCTGGCAGTAGCCACAATATGAAGGCATCGATCAATAAAAGCGACTGGGACATGAGGTTTGTTTTCAGTACTTTGGCTTTATTATCAACACCTTCACCCCAGAACTCTATCAAGGCACTAAGCAGCAGTCCGATGGTCAGATAGTATGTAATGACACCAAAGTGCATGCCACTAATCATGATGTGCGCTTTATTGTATTCATTCTCGAACGAAACAATATCCCAGATATACAGATATCCCCAGACGGTTGCAGCCGCCAGGAAACACAATGCTTGCGGGAAACGACTTATGGCCTGTTTCAGTCTTGCAATGTTTTTTTCTACAGAGATTTTCATTTTATCTTTCTTTGATTAAGTGCTGCATGATATTTTTGAGCGTTTCTTTGGTGCTCGGCCAAAGTTTGTGCAAAGTTGTGCAGGCCAGAGAAATCCTCTTTGGCGCACATATATAGATAGGGGTGAGGCTGGCTGTTGAGCAAAGCGTCGATAGTAGCTTTTTCCACGATGCGAATAGGCCCAGGTGGAAGTCCGGGGTTCTTGTATGTGTTATAAGGTGATTCAACCTCCAGATGCTTGAGTAGAATACGTTTCAAGGCAAAGTCGCCCAAGGCATATTTAACCGTTGGATCGGCTTGAAGGAGCATGCCTTTTTGTAGGCGATTCCAATAAAGGCGAGCTACTACACCACGCTCTCTTCGGTTGGCGGTTTCCTCTTCTGCAATGCTGCAGAGTATAACTGCTTCACGAGGTGAAATGTTCAGTTCCTTGCATCGAGTAAGACGCTCTTCATTCCAGAACTTATCGTATTCTTTCTTAAGTCGATCTGTCAATTTTTCGGGCGATATGTCCCAATACACTTGATAGGTGTCTGGTAAGAGAAAACCACCCACATTGGCTGTGTCTGTTTCGCATTTTTTCAAGAAGTTGGGCGAAAGAATGGCTTGCATAATTTCCGAACTATCGGCCGCAATGCAATGACTCATTTTACAGGCCAGATCGCCCAATGTGCGTGTGCCATTAAATGTGAGACGAACTGCGGTCTGTTGGCGTCGGGCAATGCATCGGGCCACACGCATTGCACTCCATCCTTTCTCAAGGCGATAGGCACCAGTGAGCTTGCCTGCCTCCAGTTTCTCAAACAGTTGCTCATTGCTGGCTGCTGTTTCGAACCAGAAGTTGCTTGTTGGCATACCCTCAACGTGCTTGTCGGGATAGATATAGACCCATTGGTCCTTATCGATAAATGGAGCTCTGACCATCTGCTGGTAAATATAAGCGCTTGCGCCTGCCACGATCAGCAGTACAAGCAGAATAGCAGAAATGGCTCCCCAGATTATTTTCTTCTTGTTCATTCTGTAACTATAATTGTTTGTTCTTGTCGCACAAAGGTAGGTTATCTTGCTGAAAAGTCCAAATTTTCGTTTCGAAATTTGGCCAAACGGCATGAAACCTTTATATTTGCGCGACATTCTAACAAACTTGCATTATGAAAGCAACCTCTCTTTGGGCCGCCGTTGGGGCATTTCCTTTGTTCATTGCTTGTTCCAGTACAAGTAGTGATTCGTTTCGTTTGCCTCTTGATGAAGGAGAACTTAAGGTCTGTTTTGTGACTCCGGATATTGTGCATGTGCAATATTCGGCCGATGGTTTGTTTGGAGACAATGGCACAATCGTTCGCGTGAGTAAAGAACAAGCCAATGTCTATGTGCACAAAGTTGAAGAGGCTGATCATGTTCGTTTGATTTCAGACTCGTTGGAGGTGTGCATTAACCGAGGGGATGGCTCAATCACCTATAAGGATAAAGAGGGAAAAACTCTTTTAGGAGCAGCGAAAAATCCATATCGAGCAGAGAAGGTTTGGCTGGTAGATACCGAATTTGACGAAAATACCAAGCGTACAGAAAAAACAGCTGATGGAGAAAAGGTTGTAATGGATATCGTGCGTCAGGATACTATTGGCGCTGCCTGGAAATATACAGCACAGTTTTCTGTCAATGAGAATGATGCGTTGTATGGATTGGGCTCTCATATGGAGGATTATCTTAACCTTCGTGGCAAGCGTCTCGGACTGATTCAGCACAACCTGAAGGCCGTGGTGCCAATGCTTTCATCGACCGGAGGCTATGGCTTGTTGTTTGATGCTGGTAGCGGTATGGTGTATGATGACACCAAAGAACAGATGCAGATGACGTTGGAGGCAGCACAGACCCTAGACTATTATTTTATGAAGGGCTATAATTTAGATCGTACTGTGGCGCAATACCGTTACTTGACAGGAAATGTGCCTATGCAGCCTCGATATATGTTTGGCTACATTCAGAGCAAAGAACGCTATGTAGATGCTGCCGAATTGCAGGGTGTTGTGGAGCGCTATCGTGAGAATCATTTGCCTCTTGATGTAATTGTGCAAGACTGGATGTACTGGCCTTCAGGCTGGGGCTATATTCATCTTGATTCTATTCGATATCCTAATGCAACTGCATTGGCCGATACTATTCATA
>JAUNCV010000009.1:5138-11240 GCA_030526445.1 Bacteroidales bacterium
CCTCAGTATTGTCCAGAAGCAGATGACTTTAAGCAGCACGGATGGTATTTGGGAGGTACTTGTTACGATGCTTACAACGAAGAGGCGCGTAAACTATATTGGGAGTATGCAAATGAGACTTTCTTCTCGCATGGGTTTGATGCCTGGTGGTGCGATTGTACTGAGCCCATTGATGCAGACTGGCACCAGATGCCCGAAGGCTATGGATGGAATAGTCACGAAGAGCGTTATCAGTCAAGTCTTGAGGCTCTTGGGAAACTTTTAGGGGCAGAAAGAGCTAACACTTTCAGTCTTTTCCATAGTCAGGGTATTTATGAAAACCAACGTGCCGAAAATAATGAAAAACGAGTGGTGAATCTCACCCGCTCGTCGTATGCCGGTCAGCAAAGATTCGCTACCATCACCTGGAATGGAGACACTCATGCTTCGTGGGAGAACTTTGCACAGATGATTCCTGCAGGTTTGAACTTTATGGCCACGGGTTGTAATTACTGGACGGTTGATGCTGGCGCATTTTTCACAATCAAGACTCCAACTTGGTTCTATGATGGTAGTTTTGGCTGGAATAAAGAGAACAAAGGTTGGCATGAGTTCTATTTACGCATGCTGCAGTTTGCCGAGTTTTTGCCAGTCTTCCGCAGTCATGGCACCAACCTGCCTCGTGAGGTATGGCAGTTCGGACAAAAGGGTGAGCGCATCTATGACGCTATTGTGGAGTGTATAGGCCAGCGTTATCGCTTCTTGCCTTATACCTATTCTTTAGCTCACAACGTTTCGGCCAACAACTACACTATGAGTCGTCTTTTGGCATTCGATTTCCCAAAAGATAAGGAGGTGTTTGATATCAAAGACGAGTTTATGTATGGTCCGAGCCTGCTGGTAAAAGCCATAACAGAGCCTTTCTTCTATCAAGAGAATGGAGAAATTATTCCTGGTAACCAAAAGACGGTAGATCTTTATTTGCCCAAGGGCGCATCTTGGTATGACTTTTACTCTGACCTGATATTTGAAGGAGGTACAAGATTGACAACTGGGGCCGCTTTGATGCATCTCCCACTTTTTGTGAGAGCAGGTTCTATTTTGCCAATGGGTCCTGTAGTAGAGTATGCAGAACAGCAGTCCTCTTTGCCTCTTGAACTGCATGTGTATCCAGGTGCCAATGCTTCGTTTGAACTCTATGACGATGCAGGAGATGGTTATGCTTATGAGGAGGGAGAGTTCTCGGTTATCCCTCTTGAATGGAATGATTCAGAGCGTGTGCTTACTATGCATAGTCGTGTGGGCAGTTTTGCAGGGATGCCGTTGTCGCGTGAGTTTGAGGTAGTGGTGCACGAATCGGCTGGTGTAAGAAAATCAGCGTCAGTTGTGTACGAGGGCAGTGAATTACGGTTGAATCTTTAAGGTATGAAACAAGAAATAGAAGCCGCAGAACTGAAACTTCATGGCGTAAATCCTACCGCTGTGCGAATGTTGGTATGGCGAAAGTTACAACTACGTCATGATGCATTTTCGTTGGTTGACATCGAGCAAGATTTGCCCACGGTTGATCGCTCTACCATTTTCCGTACTCTCAAGTTGTTTGCTTCGTGTAAGTTGCTGCATGAGGTTGACGATGGAACAGGTATGGCCAAATATTGCATTTGTCATTGCAATGATGAGCATCATCATGGACATGTGCACTTTGCTTGTGCCCGTTGCCAGCGTACATTTTGTATTGAAAATGTTAAGATTCCCGGGGTAGTGCTGCCCGAAGGTTTTGTGGCAGAAGAGGCCGAATATGTGATAAAAGGGCTTTGTCCCGAATGTAGTGGAAAAGAATAATTATGAAAGCAAAAGATATCATGGCGGCTATCGAGCAGATAGCACCTCGCCAGCTTCAGGAAGATTATGATAATGCAGGCCTTCAATGTGGAAATCCACAGAGAGAGGTGAAGAAAGTGTTATGCTGCCTCGATGTAACGGAAGAGGTCGTTAAGCAGGCAATTGACCAAAATTTTGAGATGATTGTGAGTCATCATCCATTATTGTTTAGAGGGGTTAAGTGCATCTCGGCAGAGGGAGACTATATCAGTCGTTGTCTTTATGGTGCTTTGACGCATGATATTGTTATTTATGCGGCACACACGAACCTTGATAATGCTCCAATGGGTGTGAATAAGATGATGGCAGATTTGTTGGGCCTTTGTCAGCAGCAGCCTTTAGCGCCGTTACCTTTAGCTCGTCTTGCAGGGCTAGATGCGTCTTTTGCTGCCGAATGTGGTAGTGGCATGATAGGAGATTTGCCACATGCTATGAGTGCGGACGATTTCGTATCTTTGGTCAAGGAAACGTTCTCATCTGATGCGGTTCGTCTTAATACCGATATGCTTGCTACACGTCCGAAAACCATTCGCAGGGTTGCTCTTTGTGGAGGTTCGGGCAGCGAGTTTATTGCTGATGCAGAGAGACAGGGCGCTGACGCATTCTTGACGGGAGAGGTTGGGTATCACAGAATGTTCGGTCATCCTGATATACTACTTGTTGAAGCAGGACATTTTGAGACAGAGCATAAGGTTGCCCATCTTTTGGCAACAATTATTAAAGATTTAGGTATAGAAACATGCGTGTTGTAATTCAGAGAGTGGCTTATGCCTCAGTGACGATAGAGGGAGTGGTCAAATCGAAAATCGGAAAAGGAATGATGGTATTGGTAGGCTTTGAGGCAGCTGATACATCAGAAGATATTGATTGGATTACTCGCAAAATTCTGGGACTTAGGATTTTTGATGATGAAAATGGCGTTATGAACCGCAATGTTCTTGACGTAAATGGAGAACTGCTTATCGTTAGTCAGTTTACATTACATGCCTCAACGGCTAAAGGTAACCGCCCTAGTTATATCAAGGCTGCGGGCCGAGATATTGCCATTCCTCTTTATGAAGAGTTTTTGTGCAAAGTAGAGGGCGGATTGGGCAAGCCTGTTGGGTCGGGTGAGTTCGGAGCAGATATGAAGTGTGAACTTTTGAACGATGGTCCCGTGACTATTTGCATCGACTCAAAGAATAAAGAGTAAGCACGCAAAGGTTTTGTATGAGCTTATTCGAAATAGAGGATAAGTGACAAACTTTTGTTCAACGCTTTGGAAACAGCTTCTGTATAGGGCATCAGGGATAGATCCTTGATGCCTTTTCTCTTGTGGTCGGTCATGTCGAGCAAGCCAATGTTGAATCTAAGTTCCGGACAGAACTTGAAGTAGGGTAGATACGTGTCGCATCCCAGGGCGATATGCAAACCTATATCGGTTCTTTTGAAAACAATAGGCTGCTCTTTCTCATGAGTCAGGTCATAATCAATGCTCGCACCAGCAAGAACATATGGACGATAGTTGTTGATGCGATGGGAAGCAATTTTAAGACTTATGGGAAGCGATATATAATTTGATTTGAGTGTCTGTTTGCGAGACTCCTGTGTCTCAGTATTGGCAAATTTTATATCGCGGCTCATGAACTTCAGCATTGGAGTGCAGCGTAAGGTGATTTGTTCGGTAAACGCCAAATCTCCCACAAGGCCTACGCAAAAAGATGGGTTGACCTGAGGGCATTCTGCACCCCAGGCATTGCTTCCAGAATGCTGGAATGCAATATCGCCGCAAGTGATACCAAGCAAGAAGCCATAGTGCATTCTTCGCTGATCTATATAGGGAATGTTCTTAAGGCCTTGACGTTGTGAAAAGGCCGATATTGAGAAAGAAATCAGTATAAAAAGAGAGACAAAAATACGCTTCATTATATGAGTTTTATAAACTAAACGTGATAAGTGCCAGAATATTGTGCAAAATGCAAGCTTTGTTTTTATTTTTTAGCTAATCTTTATTGTATTTACTTCGATATTTGTTATCTTTGCGGCATGATTGAAAAAGTTATTCTGTTGGATCAGGCTGATCCCGTCATTTTTTATGGCGTCAATAATAGCAATATTTTGCTGCTCAAAACCCTTTATCCCAAGCTTCGTTTTGCTGCTCGTGGCCGCGCTATGAAGGTGTATGGCGAAGAGTCGGAAATTGAGATGTTCGAAGCTTTTGTTGATAAGTTGGTGCGCTATTGCAATGACTACAACAAACTGAACGAAGAGGTGATTCTTGACTTCTGGAATGGCGAGGGCCCGGTTGAAAAAAAACAAGATAGCTTGATTATCTATGGCGTAAATGGCAAGCCTATCACTGCTCGAACTCAGAATCAGAAGACTTTGGTTGATGCTTTTCAGAAAAATGACCTCTGTTTTGCGTTGGGCCCTGCTGGTTCTGGTAAAACTTATGTAGCAATTGCTTTGGCTGTTCGTGCTCTGAAGAATAAAGAAATCCGAAAGATTATCCTTTCTCGTCCTGCAGTTGAGGCTGGAGAGAAACTCGGTTTCCTTCCTGGAGAAATGAAAGATAAACTTGATCCTTATCTGCAGCCACTTTATGATGCACTTGAGGATATGATTCCTGCAGCTAAGTTGAAAGAGTTGATGGAGACAAACGTCATTCAGATTGCTCCATTGGCCTATATGCGAGGAAGAACATTGAGCGATGCTATTATCATCCTTGATGAAGCTCAGAATACAACTGCGCCTCAAATCAAGATGTTCCTGACTCGTTTGGGTTTGGGTGCTCGCATGATTGTGACTGGCGATATGAGTCAGATAGACCTTCCTCGCAATGTTACGAGCGGTTTGGTGCAGGCACAGCGAATACTGAAGGGAATTCCTGGAATTGCAACCATAGAATTTGACAAACGCGATATAGTGCGTCATCGTCTTGTGCAGCGTATTGTAGATGCTTATGATAAGTATGACGAAGAACGCAAGAAGATGCATGTTGTTGAAGAATAAAAAGACGACTTTATAACCCAAATATATTTTTTATGAAACTCGGTTTTGATAACGAGAAATATCTGAGAATTCAATCAGAACATATTAAGGAGCGTATTGCGCAGTTTGGTAACAAACTTTATCTCGAGTTGGGCGGTAAGCTCTTCGATGACCATCATGCCAGTCGTGTCCTTCCAGGTTTTCAGCCCGACAGTAAGTTGCGTATGCTTAAGCAATTGGCAGATCAGGCTGAAATTGTAATAGTCATCAGTGCTAAGGATATTGAACGCAACAAGGTGCGTCAGGACCTGGGCATTACTTACGATGAAGATGTGCTTCGTTTGCGCAAGGAGTTCCAGCAGAGAGGTTTCATGGTTGGTTCGGTGGTAATCACCCATTATAATGGCCAAAGCAGTGCCGATGCTTATCGTCAGCGTCTGGAGCGTATGGGCATCAAGGCATACTACCATTATACTATCGAGGGATATCCAAATAATGTTGCGCTTATCGATTCGGATGAGGGTTTTGGTAAGAACGACTATGTTGAGACCACCCGTCCATTGGTGATTGTTACAGCTCCTGGCCCTGGTAGCGGTAAGATGGCTGTATGTTTGAGCCAGCTCTACAATGAGCATAAGCATGGTGTTACTGCGGGTTATGCCAAATTTGAGACATTCCCAATCTGGAGCATTCCACTGAAGCATCCTGTGAATATCGCTTATGAAGCTGCCACTGCCGATTTGGGTGATATCAATATGATTGATCCATTCCACATGGAGGCATATAACAAGATTGCTATCAACTACAATCGCGATATTGAAATCTTCCCTGTGCTTGATGCTTTGTTCGCGGGTATTTATGGCAAGAGCCCATATAAGAGCCCAACCGATATGGGTGTAAATATGATTGGTTTCTGTATTTCGGACGATGAGGTGTGCTGCGAGGCATCGAAGCAGGAGATTATTCGCCGTTACTATACTGCTCTTGACAATATGGCCGACAATGCAGGCAATGAGAGCGAGGTGCAGAAGATTCAGCTTCTCTTTAAGCAGGCTGGTATCACTACTGCCGACCGCAAGTCGACCGTAGCTGCCAAGGAGCGTAAAGAGAGAGATGGTGTAGATTCGTCGGCTATCGAGTTGCAGGATGGCACGATTATTACAGCTGGTTCAAGTCCACTGCTTGGTACTGCAGCATCTCTGCTCATCAATGCTATGAAGCATCTAGCTGGCATCGATCATGAGATGAAGCTCATTCCACAGGAGTTGATTG
>JAUNCV010000009.1:11250-13476 GCA_030526445.1 Bacteroidales bacterium
TATCCAGAAGACTAAGGTGGAATACCTTTGTGGCAAAAATCCTCGCTTGCATACCGATGAGGTACTCGTTGCTCTCTCAGTATTGAGCAAGACCGATGTGAATTGCCGCCGTGCACTTTCGCAGTTGCCTGAACTTCGTGACTGTCAGGCACACAGCACTGTTATGCTGAGCGAGGTGGATCGAAAGATTTTCAAGAAACTGGGTGTAGGTCTTACCTGCGACCCTTCGCGCAAAAGCTAAAAATCCCAATTCTAGGAGAAATTTATAAGTGAATATCTAACTTTAAACTCATTATATATGTCTGCATTGACTCGCACCGACTTCTCGTTCAAAGGACAGAAGTCTGTTTATCACGGCAAAGTTCGTGATGTGTACAATATCAACGATGACCTTATGGTTATGGTTGCTACTGATCGTATCTCTGCTTTTGATGTAATCCTTCCTAAGGGCATTCCTTTCAAGGGTCAGGTTTTGAATCAGATTGCTGCAAGCTTCTTGGATGCTACTTCTGATATCGTTCCTAACTGGAAGTTGGCTACACCAGATCCAATGGTGACTGTAGGTTTGAAGGCTGAGGGTTTTCGTGTTGAAATGATTATCCGTGGCTATCTTACAGGTAGTGCATGGCGTGATTATAAGAATGGTTGCCGCGAAATCTGTGGCGTAAAGTTGCCAGAGGGTATGCGTGAGAATGAAAAGTTCCCAGAGCCAATCATTACCCCAACCACCAAGGCTGACGAAGGTCATGATGAGAATATCTCTGCTGAGGAGATTATTGCTCAGGGTCTTGTATCGAAGGAGGATTGGGAGACTATGGTGAAGTACACCCGTGCTCTCTTCCAGCGTGGTACTGAGATTGCTGCAAGCAAGGGTCTTATTCTTGTTGATACCAAGTATGAGTTTGGCAAACGTGATGGCAAGGTGATTTTGATCGATGAGATTCACACCCCAGATTCAAGCCGTTACTTCTATGCTGAGGGTTATCAGGAGAAGTTCGAGGCAGGTGAACCTCAGAAGCAGCTCTCGAAGGAGTTCGTGCGTCAGTGGCTTATTGAGCATAACTTTATGAATCAGCCTGGTCAGGTTATGCCAGAGATTACTGATGAGTATGCTCAGAGCGTGAGCGAGCGCTACATTGAGCTTTATGAGCACATTGTAGGTGAAAAGTTTGTTCCAGCTACCGACAATGAGGACATTGCAGCACGTATTGAGAAGAATGTAGCTGCTTACCTCGAAACTCTTTAAAAATAATAATTTGGTAAAACATTGCATTGTTGCAGACTTGAGTTTCTCAATCGATACCGATGATCAGGAACTTCTTGCTCTGCTTGCTCTAAGATATGCCCCATTTAGCCGTTGCGCCTCAGAATGTTCTGAGGTGCAGCAGCTTTTCAGTTTAAAGCATTGCGAAAATCACTTCAGCGAGGAGACCTTCGATTTCGTACAAAGGTTTGATTGTGAAGGTTGCCAATGCGTGTATGAGAGAAGTGCAACGGGCGTAAGAATCTCGATTTTGGAGCATCAGGCTGATAAAATCTCTGCTCAGATGCAATGTGATAGCCATTTCAGCGAGGCATATTGCTGGCTTAGTGGCGATGTCGATCAGCGAGAATTTTGTATAAACAACTTTCTGATGATGTTGTATGCTTTTGCCTCGATGAATAAGCATACTCTTCTTTTTCATGCCTCGGTAGTTGCATGCAGGGGAAAAGGCTATTTATTCCTTGGGAAAAGCGGAACAGGAAAAAGCACCCATTCAAGTCTGTGGCTGAAACATGTGCCAGGATGCGAATTGGTCAACGACGATAATCCGGTAGTGGGCATTCGACAAGGAAAGGTTGTTGTGTATGGTTCTCCTTGGAGTGGAAAGACCCCTTGTTACCGTGATGTGAGTTATGAGGTCGGTGCTTTTGTGCAAATAGCCCGTGATAAAGTCAATTTAATAACCAGCATGGATGCTGTGCAGGCTTTTGTTACTCTGCTGCCTGCATGTTCGGGTGTTAAGTGGGACAAGCAGCTATATCGGTCACAATGTGATGCTATTACAGAACTTGTGGAACGCACCAAAGTTTTCCTTTTGAATTGTCGCCCTGATGCAGAGGCTGCTTTGGTGTGTAGTAGCGGTGTTGGATTATGAATAGCATGCAACTCTCTAATGCCGAATTTCTGGAAGAGGTGCGTCTTCAACTTAAAGCAGGCAATACAGTAGTCTTTCGATTAAGAGG
>JAUNCV010000009.1:13486-19509 GCA_030526445.1 Bacteroidales bacterium
GAGGTTGGAGCATGCGTCCGTTTCTGGAACATGAACGAGACAAAGTTTTGTTAGTGTCTCCTGTTGTGAAATCTCCTAAATTGTGGGATGTCGTTCTGGCTTTGAGCAACGACGGCCAGTATGTGTTACATCGTATTGTGCACGTTGATTCTTCGGGAAATTTCATACTTTGTGGAGACGGTAATATTGAGGAACGAGAATTTTGTACGTCTGATAATGTTATTGGAGTTGCTCAAGGATTTTATATCGGAGCCAGAGAGACATATATTGACGTTGAGGGAAGAAGGTGGCGATGGTACACTTATATGTGGATGCATCTGATAGGTGTGCGCACTTTTTTATTGCTCGTTTATCGTGCTGTTTATAAATTTTATCGAATATTCAGACACTGAAAATTATCTTATGAAATTGAAACCAGATTTCGACTTGCGAGATATTTGTGGCAGAAAGGTACTTGTGCCTGAAGGCTTGTCGAATATTGACTATAGCAGTATCATTCATTTAAATGAAACTGCGGCATATTTGTGGGAGCAACTGAAAATAAAAGAAAACTTTGAACTTGATGATATGGTTGCTCTTTTGATGCAAGAATATAATGTATCAGCAGAGGTGGCGAAAACTGATTGCAGTGAACTTCTCTCTCAATGGCATCAAGCTCATTTGCTGAACGAATAGTTTTTAATATCCTAAATTATTTTTCACCTTGCGAAAGTATCTGCCTCTTTTCCGTTGGATGACATCGGTATCAGTTGGATACCGTGGCAGCATTGTGCTTTGTACTGTGCTGTCGATGTCTAAGATCATCTTGGGCTGGTGTTTCGTTTGGGTGAGCAAATGGGCCGTAGATATAGCAACCCATGAGGTTGATGGCAATCTTTATCACGCGCTACTTTGTATCCCTTGCATCATGGTTCTCGAGATTGCTTTTGGTGCTTGGGGTGTATGGGTAGCAGAAATGCGAAATGTTAAACTTGATAACCGCTTAAAACAGACGGTCTTCAAGCATTTAATAGACAGCGAGTGGAGAGGTATAGAGAAATATCACACGGGAGATGTTGTAAATCGTATTGAGGGAGATGTCTCCAGTGTTGTTGGTTTTGCTACGGGTACCTTGCCTGATATTTTTATCTTGTTATTCCAGCTTATAGGCTCGTTTGTCATGCTCATGATGCTTGATCAGACTCTTGCATGGATTGTCTTGCTTGTTTCGCCTGTGTTTATTGTGTTTGCACGTTTATATATGCGCAAACTGCACAAGATAACTCGAAGCATGCGCGACAGTGAAAGTGAGGTGCAGAGTCAGATACAAGAGAACCTGCAGTTTAAAGCGGTAATTAAGACCCTCGAGCAGACCAATGCTACGCTTGAACGGTTGAAACAGTCTATGGATGTTTTGACAAATAAGGTGCGTAGTCGAACAAAACTCTCCATTTGGACGAATATCCTGCTGAGTAGCGGGTTTTCTTTGAGTTATTTTCTGACTTTCGGTTGGGGTGTGGTTCAAATTTATGAAGGTATAATTGGCTATGGCACTATGGTTGCTTTTTTGCAGCTTTCTGCAAGGGTGCAACGTCCGATAGGAGATTTGAGCCGCCAGATACCTGTTTTTGTGCATTGTTTCACTTCGGCCGAACGATTACAGGAGTTACTTCAATTACCAGCAGAAGAGAATGAGCCTCTGCCTGATTTATGCCCAGATAGTCTTGCGATAGATTTCGAAGATGTTTCTTTTACTTATGTAGGAAACGATCAGAAATCTCGTCAGATATTCGATCATTTCTCTTGTCACTTCGAGCCAAATTCTTCTGTGGCGATTCTGGGTGAAACTGGAGTAGGAAAGACAACCCTCATTCGTATGCTGCTGTCTTTAGTCAAGCCAGAGACTGGTTCGGTTACACTTTCTGATGGTGTATGCAAACAATATCTTACAGCCTATAGTCGTCGTTACTTCTCTTATGTTCCTCAAGGTAATACACTTTTGAGCGGCACTATTCGAAGCAATCTTCAGATGGGAAGTAAAGATGCAACAGATGAGGAGATGTGGCATGCACTTGAAATGGCTGCTGCTGATTTCGTGCATGAACTGCCTTTGAAACTTGACAACCCATGTGGCGAGTATGGCGGAGGACTTTCAGAGGGTCAGGCGCAGCGTATTGCTATTGCAAGAGCATTGCTTCGAAGAGCTCCTATCCTTCTTCTTGACGAGGCAACCTCTGCACTTGATCCAGAAACCGAAATGCGTGTCATGGATAATCTTGTATCTGATAGTGTCCACCGTATGGTAGTGCTTGTTACGCATCGCACTGCGGCTGCACAGAAGTGCAACACTGTCTTAAGACTGTAATAGGAAAAAAGAGTTTTTTCAGAAGTTGATTTAAAATGAAAAAGGATCTCCCGAAGGAAATCCCTTTGTCATATCAGTAGAGTTGCTTCTCAGCAGAATCTGATCGAAGTGTTTTTCAAAGAATCATTGTTGCGTCTGTCATTCTGTAAGTATAATAGCTCTTTTATTTTGCGCTACAAAGATACAAGTTTTTGCTAAATATTGCAAATATTTGATAGTAAAAATTGCGCTTAGTTGCACATTTTATGCAATTTTGTTGAATTTTGAATAAAAAACTGCTTAAAAATATAAAAAATGAGTCGTAAAAACAAAAAAAAGCCATTGCTCGAGTCTGTCGAGATAACTGCTTATGCAGCCGAAGGAAAGTGCGTGGCACGTGTGAATGAAAAGGTACTTTTTGTGCCTTTTGCTGCTGTTGGAGATGTAGCAGACATTCAGGTAACCAAGTCTCGTAGTTCCTACTCAGAAGGTCGTATTGTTAACCTCAAACAGCCATCGTCAGTTCGTGTTAACCCAATGTGCGAACATTTTGGCGTGTGTGGTGGCTGCAAGTGGCAGCATGTGCCTTATGAAGAGCAATTGAAGTTCAAGCAGCAGCAGGTTATGGATGCATTGACTCGCATTGGTAAGGTGTCTCTTCCCGAGTGTCATCCTATTGATGGTTCTCGCGAAACCTCTTTCTATCGAAACAAGCTTGAGTTTACCTTCTCGGCTAAGCGTTGGCTCACTTTTGAAGAAGTTGCCTCGAATGCTCAGTATGATGATATGACAGGTCTCGGCTTCCATATTCCTGATAGTTTTGATAAGGTACTTGATATTAAGAAGTGCTGGCTTCAGGATGATATTTCTAACCAGATCCGACTTGAGATTCGCAAATTTGGTGTAGAAAATAATATTCCGTTCTATGATCTTCGCAACCAGCATGGTGTGCTTCGCAACATGGTGGTACGCACTGCATCTACAGGCGAAATCATGCTCATCATAATTTTTGGCGAAAATGACCAGGATAAGATTGCGCTTGTTCTTGATCATATGAAAGAGTCTTTCCCACAGATTACTTCGCTCATGTATGTGGTTAACACGAAATGTAATGACTCGTGGAGTGATCAAGAGGTGCACTGCTGGAGTGGAAAGGATCACATCTTTGAAGAGATGGAGGGCTTGAAATTTAAGGTTGGTCCTAAGTCATTTTATCAGACCAACAGTCGCCAGGCATACGAGTTGTATAAGTACGCGCGCACGTATGCGGGTTTAAATAATGCGGCCGAAGGTTCGCAGAAGCCACTTGTCTATGACCTTTATACTGGCACGGGTACTATTGCGAACTTTGTGAGTCGCTCTGCCCGTCAGGTTATCGGTATTGAGTATGTGCCAGATGCAATTGCTGATGCAAAGGTAAACTCTTCAATCAATGGTATTGATAATACCCTTTTCTATGCAGGTGATATGAAAGATATTCTTACAGACGATTTCATCGCTGAGCATGGACGTCCTGATGTAATCATTACAGATCCTCCTCGTGCTGGTATGCACGAAGATGTGGTAAATGTAATTCTCAATGCAGAGCCAAAGGTCATTGTTTATGTGTCTTGTAATCCGGCAACACAGGCGCGAGATCTTCAGTTGCTCGATGTAAAGTATCGAGTTACAGACATTCAGCCTGTTGATATGTTCCCTCACACCCAGCATGTAGAGAATGTAGTTCGTCTTGAGCTGAAGTAAACTAAACTAGTTCCATCTCCTTCTGTAGGCGTTTACAAGAAATCCTACTGGAGCTGCAATTGCCTCACGAGGGATAAGGGTTCGTAGTCTGAAACATCTTTTAAGAAGCTCGCCGTAAAGGCGGGCTTTTTTTATGATCGATTCGCCCTCTCTGCGTGGTTCATAAGGACGGCAGCCAGGAATGCGTTGAGATAGGGTGATACGAAATAGGAATTCGCCTCTCTGAGCCTCTTTGGGGTCGAAGTGAGTACATCCAGCATAGCTGTCGACTTCAAGGGCTAAATACTTTACAGATATATATCCGAGAGCACGCCAAAGTCTTGTGAGTCCTAATTGATCGAGGTGATTTATTAGTTGAGACTCCATGATACCCAGTGTGGTTCGGTTATATTTCAGTGCGAGCATCCAGTCTGTTATATGGCGTAGATTGATTTCCTCTAAAAGTAGGTGATGCTGGATGTGTGCAGTGAGGTAAATCATCTCAAATAGAGGCGGAAACGCTTTGACACTAAGATCTCCTTCTATGATTTCGTTCGATAATGCTTCTGAAGCTGTTTGTTCTGTCTCTAATAGTTGAAATCTTTTTTCGGTTTTGGTGTTATAGAAATAGATTGATTTGAAATGCAGTTCAACATTTAGGCTCTTGTACACAGCTGTTGTATGTTTCGGGTCCGACTGTGTGTCAATTACGGCTCCGTGTTCTTGAAGAGAATCAATCGCCACGGGTAAGGCGGAGGAGGTGAGAAGCAAATCCATGTCTCCGATGTTGCGTCGTGCTGGCCGAGGGTAGTGTCTTGACAAGAGTAGTCCCTTCATCAGGGCAAGAGACGATATGTTGGAGGATAGCAAGTGCCAAACTTCACTGCATCTTTTTGAGTACATTTGATAGTTTCGCTCTGCTGAATAGACATAAGCAGCCCATTGCATCAATATTTCGTCTTGTGGACGCTGCTTTTCGGGCAGGGTACTGATTCCATCAAAGAGCACTCCTGCAATTTCATGTCGCATTGACAACTTGAATATTTTATCCCAGTTAATGTCTTTTTTCTCTTTTATTTCCAAGGGCAGGGGTGACAAATTTCGATTGCTTGTCCTTTCGGTAAGCACGCGAACTAATAAAATAATCAATATGTGTTGGTTGCGGTTCATAGTGAAGCATGAAGTTTTGCCACAAATATAATGTTTTATAACAAGTGTGAGCCCTATTATTCCTTAAAAAAAGTGAAAAAAGTGTATTTTTGTGTCGTTTTTTTTGGAAATACCGAAGAAAGCCCATATATTCGTGGCATAAAACCGAAGATATGAACGATTGCATTTCAGATTTCCTCGTCTATCTCAAGGTAGAGAAGAACTACTCAGAGTTGACGGTGGAGGCTTATCGTAAAGCCTTGCAAGATTATGAGGATTTTGTAAGTAGCTATTTCGGAGCGTTCGATCCTTTGAACCCAGAGCTTATTCATGCAAGAGCTTGGATGGTTGAAATGGGAAAGCGCAAATGGAAAGTTGCTTCAATAAAGTTGCAGGTTTCTGCTCTTCGGAGTTTTTATAAGTTCCTGCGCAAGAAAGGTATGATAGAAGAGAATCCGTTAGATCTCTTGCCTACACCTCAGGTGCCAAAACCGCTTCCTGTTTGGGTTCGCGAAGAACAAATGGACTCTTTGATCGATGAAACTGAATTCGGAAATGATTTCGAGGGAGTCCGAGATCACCTGATTGTGACAATGCTCTACTCAACAGGCATGCGTCGCTCAGAGATAGCAGGGGTCTTGGGTTCGGATGTTGATTTCTCTTTGCGAAATATCCGAGTTACAGGAAAAGGAAACAAGCAAAGACTCATTCCTTTTGGTCAGGAACTATATGATCTTTTGAAGAATTATGAGGCAATGCGTAATGAAACGGTAGGAGGTCCTACTCTTTATTTGTTCACAAATGCCGATGGAGAGGGTCTTAAACCTCA
>JAUNCV010000009.1:19566-24676 GCA_030526445.1 Bacteroidales bacterium
TATATACCATTGTTCGTCAATATCTGGAACAAATACCTAATCTTGCGCAAAAAGGAGCACATGTGCTTCGCCACTCTTTTGCCACCAATATGTTAGCCAATGGCGCAGATTTGATGGCCGTTAAAGAATTATTGGGTCATGCCTCCTTGCAGTCAACAGAGGTTTATACGCATCTAACACCTCAGGAACTTCTTCAAAATTACAAGCAAGCACATCCTCGCTCGAAAGAGTAGGGGATACAGAGAGAATAAATCTTATAATTGTATGTTTTCTCTATGTAGAGAGTGTGCAATTATACATTATTAATTTTTAACTATCATTACTATGGAACTCTCTATTCAGTCAGTTAATTTCGAGACTTCAGCCAGCACTAACGAATATATCACTAAGAAGCTGGAGAAACTTGGACGCTTTGCAGAAATACAGAATGCTGAAGTACAGCTCAAAATAATCAATACGACCGATAAGGCAAATAAGGAGATCGGTATCAAATTGCATGTGGGAGACCACGAATTCTTTGCAAGCAAGGCTGCCGAGGTTTATGAGGACGCAATCAGTCAGGCGGTTGAGGCTCTTGAGCGTCAAATTATTAAGGCTAAAGAGAAAAAGCAGGCTTGATTTTGAAGTGAACATGTCAAAAAACCTTATTTTTTAGGTTATATTTTAAAAAAACGATAGAAATATTTTTCAATTTCGTAGAAAATATATACCTTTGCACCCGCAAAACGTGAGGAAGTCGCATATTCTTACGGATTGCGGGTGCATTGTTTTGTACGAAAACAGACCTAAATGGACTTAAATGCGGGTATAGCTCAATTGGTAGAGTGTCAGCCTTCCAAGCTGAATGTTGCGAGTTCGAGTCTCGTTGCCCGCTCTTGATGAAAATCAAACTGGTAAGAATCAACTAACATCTTTTAATAATAATAAAATAATTAACTACTATGGCAAAGGAACAATTTGACCGTTCGAAACCACATGTAAACATTGGTACCATCGGTCACGTAGACCACGGTAAGACCACTCTTACCGCTGCAATCACCACCGTTCTCGCAAAGAAGGGTCTCTCTGAGCTTCGTTCATTCGACTCAATTGACAACGCACCTGAGGAGAAGGAGCGTGGTATTACCATTAACACTGCTCACGTTGAGTATCAGACCGCTAACCGTCACTACGCTCACGTTGACTGCCCAGGTCACGCTGACTACGTAAAGAACATGGTTACTGGTGCTGCTCAGATGGACGGTGCAATCATCGTTTGTGCTGCAACTGATGGTCCTATGCCACAGACCCGCGAGCACATCCTTCTCGCTCGTCAGGTAAACGTTCCACGTCTCGTGGTATTCCTGAACAAGTGTGATATGGTTGACGACGCTGAGATGCTCGATCTCGTTGAGATGGAGATGCGCGACCTCCTCGCTCAGTATGAGTTCGAAGAGGATACCCCATTCATCCGTGGTTCTGCCCTTGGCGCACTCAATGGTGTTGCTGAGTGGGAGGAGAAGGTAATGGAGCTCATGGACGCTTGCGATACCTGGATCCAGCTTCCTCCACGTGACATGGATAAGCCATTCTTGATGCCAGTTGAGGACGTATTCTCAATCACCGGTCGTGGTACCGTTGCTACTGGCCGTATCGAGACTGGTGTTGTTAACATCAACGACCAGGTTCAGCTCCTCGGTCTTGGCGCAGACAAGCTCACCGTTGTTACCGGCGTTGAGATGTTCCGTAAGCTCCTCGATCGTGGTGAGGCAGGTGACAACGTAGGTCTTCTCCTCCGTGGTATCGATAAGAACGAGGTTAAGCGTGGTATGGTACTCTGCAAGCCAAACTCAGTTACCCCACACGATCACTTCAAGGCTCAGATCTACGTTCTTAAGAAGGAAGAGGGTGGCCGTCACACTCCATTCAAGAACAACTATCGTCCTCAGTTCTACCTCCGCACCATGGACGTAACTGGTGAGATTCACCTCCCAGAGGGTGTTGAGATGGTAATGCCTGGCGATCACGTAACTATCGACGTTACTTTGATCACCCCAGTTGCAATGGCTGTTGGTCTCCGTTTCGCTATCCGCGAGGGTGGTCGCACCGTTGGTTCTGGTCAGGTAACCGAGATCTTCGACTAATCTCAAGATCAGATATAAGGTGGGTTAACAATCCCGGTTGGTAACCCACTAACTTTACGGGTGTAGCTCAGTCGGTAGAGCACTGGTCTCCAAAACCAGGTGTCGCGTGTTCGAACCATGCCACCCGTGCTAATTAAAGAAATAGTAGCAATGAGTAAAATTGTAAACTACGTAAAAGAATCTTATTCAGAACTTGTCAATAAGGTTTCTTGGCCTACAACTTCACAGGTCACCAACAGCTCAATAGTTGTTTTGTCAGCTTCCATTATTATTGCGCTGGTGATTCTTGTTATGGATATGGCTTTCGGTAAGGGCCTTATGCCATTTATCTACGGTACACTTTAAAACTAGGGTGTTATGGCGGAGTATAAATGGTACTGCCTTCGCGCTATCAGCGGCAAGGAGTTGAAGGTGAAAGAGTTGCTTGAGGCAGAAATTGCTAATGGCGATCTTGCAAAATACGTTCAGCAAGTTGTCGTTCCAACTGAGAAGGTTGTTTCTCAGAAAGGCGATAAGAAGGTAATTAAGGAAAAGGTGCTGTTCTCAAGTTACGTCTTTGTGCGTTGTCTTGTAGTCAGCTCTACCCAGAAGAGCGGTGATAAGGAGATAACCGTTAAGAAGTTGGCAGGTGAAGCTCAGCTTCAGCTTTCTAACACTACAAACGTTATCGGCTTCCTTTGCGGTCGCAATTCAAAGATGCCTGAATCACTTCCTGATGATCAGATTGCAGCTATGCTTGGCAACGTTGATGATAAGGCAAGTGAAGTCGTCGATTCCGAACTTACATTTATGGTTGGCGAAATCGTTAAGGTCAACGATGGTCCATTTAAGGACTTTGATGGCATTATCGAGGAAGTTAACGATGAGAAGAAGAAACTTAAGGTTATGGTCAAGATTTTTGGTCGTAAGACTCCTCTTGAGCTTAACTATGATCAAGTGATTAAGCACGCCTGATTCAGAAGGGAGTTTGTACTGGTCGCGAAGGCTATCTGAGGCCACAGCTGTGAGGCTATGTTACAATCGCGGGAGAAGCAATCCTGATTGACTGAAACAGACAATATTAACCGCTGTCTAAGCGCTAGTGATTCTTGTAATCATGATTGAACGCATTCAGCACAAAAACAAAAATCTAAAATGGCAAAAGAAATTGCTGGACAGATTAAGCTGCAGATCAAAGGTGGTGCAGCAAATCCTGCTCCACCAGTAGGCCCAGCCCTTGGTTCTAAGGGTATCAACATCATGGGCTTCTGCAAAGAGTTTAACGCTCGTACCCAGGATAGAGCTGGTAAGGTACTTCCAGTTGTTATCACTTACTACGCAGACAAGTCTTATGACTTCGTTATTAAGACTCCACCAGCAGCTGTACAGTTGCTTGAGGCTGCTAAGGCTAAGAAGGGTTCTGATCAGCCAAACCGTAAGAAGGTTGCTGAGGTAACCTGGGATCAGGTTAAGGCTATCGCAGAAGACAAGATGCCAGATCTCAACTGCTTCACTTTGAGTTCAGCTATGTCGCTCGTTGCAGGTACTGCACGCAGCATGGGTATCACCGTTAAGGGTGAGAAGCCTGAAATGTAATCCTTTAAACTTTAATCGTAACAATGGGAAAACTTACTAAGAATCAGAAGTTGGCCGCTGCTAAGATTGAAGCAGGTAAGGCTTACACACTTGCTGAGGCAGCTGCCTTGGTAAAGGAGATTACTTTTACTAAATTCGACGCTTCTGTCGATATTGATATTCGCCTCGGTGTTGACCCACGTAAGGCAAACCAGATGGTTCGTGGCACCGTATCTCTTCCTAATGGTACTGGTAAGAGCGTTCGCGTTCTTGCAATCTGCCAGGGTTCAGATGCTGAAGCTGCTCTCGCTGCTGGTGCAGATTACGCAGGTCTTGAGGAGTACCTCGAGAAGATCAAGAGCGGTTGGACTGATGTTGATGTAATCATCACTCAGCCTGCGTTCATGGGCAAGCTCGGTCCTTTGGGTCGTGTTCTCGGTCCTCGTGGTTTGATGCCTAACCCTAAGTCTGGCACCGTTACTATGGACGTAGCTAAGGCTGTTAAGGAGGTTAAGCAGGGTAAGATTGACTTCAAGGTAGACAAGGGTGGTATTGTTCACACCTCTATCGGTAAGGTTAGCTTCACCCCAGAGGCTATTCAGCAGAATGCAAAGGAGTTCATCCAGACCATTATCAAGCTGAAGCCAGCTACTGCTAAGGGTACTTATATCAAGAGCATTTTCCTTTCAAGCACCATGAGTGCTGGTATCAAGGTTGACACCAAGTCAGCAGAATAAATATAATAATTATGAAGAAAGAAGATAAAGTCCTTAATATCGAGAAGCTTGAGAATCTCCTTGGCGAGTTCGCTCACTTCTATGTGACTGACATTGCAGGCCTCAACGCTGAAAAGACCAGCGCTCTCCGTCGCAAGTGCTTCGAGAAGGAAGTTAAGCTTGTAATGGTTAAGAACAACCTGTTCTGCAAGGCTCTCGAGAATAAGGGTATTGACTATGCCCAGATCGCTTCTGCTTTCAAGGGTACTTCAGCTATCATGTTCTGCAATACCGGTAATGTACCTGGTAAGATGATCAAGGAGCTGAATACTCCAAAAGAGGAGATCGTTAAGCTGAAGGGTGCATACGTAGAGGAGTGCTTCTACGGTGCAGACAGCCTCGAGACTCTCGCAAGCATCAAGAGCAAGAACGAGCTCATCGCAGACGTTATCGCTCTCTTGCAGTCTCCTGCAAAGAATGTCATCTCTGCTCTCCAGAGTGGCTCAAATACCATCCACGGTGTGCTTAAGACCTTGGGTGAGCGCGCTGAGTAATCAGTACGCAAAACAAGTTATAGATTTTCATAATAATTATTCTATGTCTATAGCTTGCTAATTAAACAAAAAAATAAAAAATAATAAAAAATAAAAAAATAAAAAATTTACAATTATGGCAGATTTGAAAGTTCTCGCAGAAGAGTTGGTAAACCTTACTGTT
>JAUNCV010000191.1 GCA_030526445.1 Bacteroidales bacterium
CTTTCACCTCTTCGCCCAATGACTCAGCAATGATGCGCTGAGAATCGTGCAAAAGGCGATCGATGCCAGCCTCTGTTCCTTCGGCCTTGGTGACCGCTGGGAGAGGAGCGTGGATGGTAAGTGTCATGCGGTGAGGACGAATCTGCTTGCTGCCCTTCTTCATGACCTGATAAGGACCATCGAGCGTAACTGGCACAACCGGCAGGCGGAGCATAGCGGCCAAAGTGAAGGCGCCTTGCTTGAAGCGGTTCATGTGTCCGGTAGCGGTTCGGGTGCCTTCGGGGAAGACAATGACCGAAGTGCCGCCTTTCAGTGTCTGCATTGCCTGGCGCACGGTGTGCATCAGTCCGCTGCTGCCTCGTTCATCGACCCAGATCTGACCAGACTTATCGCACGCCTTGCCCACAAATGGCAGCTTCTTCAAGCCCTTGCGCAGCATCCAGCGGAATGGGTGGCCGAGGTGGCCGAAGAGGAGCATGATATCGAACGCGCCCTGGTGGTTGGCCACAAATATATAAGATGTATTAGGATCCAGATTCTCGCGACCTTTGACCGTCACCGGACACAGCGCCATCAGGCAAGCGCCCTTCGCCCAGATCATTCCCGGGATGTAGCCCCATTTCGGATTCTTGCTCAAAGCGCATCCGATGTAGGTGATGAGCGAAAAAACTATCGACCAAAGCAGGAAGAGTGGCACGAAAACCAGCCACTGGTAGAGGAAAAATATTACGTTCATTGTCTTTTTATATCCTAGAGTAAGTGTTGTGAAATGATGCCTATTTGTTCCATTTCTCCGCAAAGATACGTTAAAAATGTCTATTTGAGTACATTTTTTCGCACTTTTTTGCACAATGTATTGAAAAAATCATTTACTTTGTGCCGAAATCATAGGTCTATTGGCCAAAATGTATTTCGATAGCTAAATGTATAATCAAAACAATACTTAATACATCATCTGTTATGAGAATTCTTAAGCTTTATGGAGGCATCATCCTCATCTTGGTCTCAGTTGTAATCCTTGCGCTCACTTTCTTTAACATTGTTGAGCTCGAGAAGGAGGTTTATAATCATACCCTTGAGGCATGCGGTGTAATGATCGTGCTTGGCGTGGTTCTTAGCTGCGTTGCTGGTAAGTCGGCAGACAAGATTGGTGGTGAGTAATCCCTTCGAAAATGAGATATAGAAAGAGAACTTTGCTGTGACTATGTGGCAAAGTTCTCTTTTTGTTTTCAAATAAAGCTTATAGTTTCTTAAATATCTTTAAAAAAGTTGTTGGTTTCGGCCAAAAAATATATCTTTGTGCGCATTATTTATACGCAAAATATTAAAGATTTCGGGGCGCTTTCCCGTAAAGATGTTTTTTAAGCAAATGTTGAAAAGAAATATTGTTATCTTGTTGGTCGCTTTGATGTCGGTTGCTCCCATGTATGCACAGAAATTCTCGAAAAAGGAGCAGGCACGCCGTGAGGCACGAGAGGCCAATTACTTCTGCGGAACTACATTCACCATCACGGGTGGCTTTGTTCACTCATGGCTCGACGATAAAATCATCAATCCTAAATCGACCGATTTTGACGACGTCTATCGTTATGGTCAGTACAGACAGTCGTTCAATCTGGGCGTTCAGATAGACCGCGCCATGAGCCGCTACTGGGGCTTGCAGGCAGGTTTGTTCTATGCCTCGAAGGGTGGTGAATATACGCATTATCGTGACCAGCATCTTGGCTATGGCCCGATACTTTTGCCCGAAGACACCAAGAAGTGCGAGAATCAGATGATTGAGTTGCAGTTGCAGCCTCGCGCTTTCCTTCCTTTAACCAAATTCTCGCGTCTCACGCTCGGTGCAGGTATGTATATTGACCGCGTGGTTGAGTCGGCCGATGGTTTCGGCAAGTGGGACCTTGGCTATCAGGGCAGCCTCACCTACGAGTTGAAGCATTATCTGGTAGGCGTAACCTATCAGCGCAGTTTCCTCGATGGTTATATTGACAACAGTAAGTCGAAGCAAAATGCCATATATGTGAATATCGGCTATCGACTTTGGAAATAATTATTTTTCATTATTTATTCATTAATTTGTTAAACGAAAGAGTGACGATGGAATTAGAATTCAGCCCTCTTACTGCGGTTAGTCCTATTGACGGCCGTTATCATGGAAAAACTGAAGTGTTGAGCAATTACTTCTCAGAGTATGCTCTCATCAAGTATCGTGTTCGCGTAGAGGTAGAGTACTTTATTGCCCTCTGCGAGCTTCCTTTGCCACAGCTTGCTTCGGTTCCTGCCGATGTTTTCCCAAAGCTGCGCGCCATCTATCAGAATTTTACCCCAGAGCAGGCACAGCGTGTCAAGGAGATCGAGTCGGTCACCAATCACGATGTGAAGGCTGTTGAGTACCTCATCAAGGAGGAATTCGACAAGCTGGGTCTCGAACAATATAAAGAGTTTATCCACTTCGGCCTCACCAGCCAGGATATCAACAACACCTCTGTGCCAATGTCTATCAAGGAGTGTGTGCACGAGGTTTATATTCCTGCGCTCGAAGAGGTTATTGACCAGTTGGCACAGTATGCCGATGAGTGGAAGGATATTGCCATGTTGGCTCGCACCCACGGTCAGCCTGCCTCTCCAACCCGTCTGGGCAAGGAGGTGATGGTGTTTGTTTACCGTCTGCGCAAGCAGCTCGAGCTCCTCAAACAGGTGCCTGTTTCGGGCAAGTTCGGCGGTGCTACCGGCAACTTCAACGCTCACAGCATTGCTTATCCTGAGCACGACTGGCGCGCCTTTGGCAACAGCTTCTTGCACGATAAGCTCGGCATTGAGCGTGAGGAGTGGACCACTCAGATCTCTAACTACGATAACCTTGCTGCGCTTTTCGATGCTCTTCGTCGCATCAACGTTATCTTGCTCGATGTTGACAAGGACTTCTGGCAGTATATCTCAATGGAATACTTCAAGCAGAAGATCAAGGCCGGCGAGGTAGGTTCTTCGGCCATGCCACACAAGGTTAATCCTATCGACTACGAGAACTCAGAGGGCAACCTTGGCATTGCCAACGCCATCCTCGAGCACTTGGCAGTTAAGCTCCCAGTGAGCCGTTTGCAGCGTGACTTGACCGACTCTACCGTGCTTCGCAACGTAGGTGTTCCTATGGGTCACATGCTCATTGCGCTCGCCAGCACATTGAAGGGTCTCCGCAAGCTCCTCCTCAACGAGGCTGCTATTGCTCGCGATCTTGACAATGCCTGGGCTGTTGTTGCCGAGGGTATTCAGACTATCCTTCGCCGTGAGGGATATCCAAAACCATACGAGACTTTGAAGGCTCTTACCCGTGTCAACACTGGTATGAACCAAGAGACTATTTCAGCATTTATTGAGACATTGAACGTTTCGGAGTCTGTGAAAGCAGAGTTGCATGCATTGGCTCCTAATAACTATACCGGTATCTAATAAAAGCTTAATTAAAAATTTTTAAAACAATTACCTAAGATGGAAGAAAATCAGAAACCTCAGGTGAATGCAGCCGAGGGTGGCGAGCAGCCAAAGCGTCGTCCACGCATTGGCGAGTCAAGTCGTCCAGTCTTTGATCCAGAAGCACGCTCATCATACCGCAGCAGCTATAGCACCGACGGCGGTTACCAGCAGCGTCCTTCTTATGGCCGAAGCTCTGAC